>NZ_JBSFEV010000004.1:388741-440095 GCF_053594615.1 Streptomyces sp. NPDC001858 | reverse complement strand
CCAACCCCGCCCCTCTTCCTAACCCCCTATCTGTGACGGCGCCCCCGGGTGTATGCGCCGCGCGGGGCCGCCGTGTCGCTGCGGCCCATCGCGGCCGGCCGCACAGTTCCGCGCGCCCCTTCAGGGCGCCGCGGAACCGCAGCCGACTTCCCTCGACCCGCTCAGACCAGCGCCGCGGTGCGGCGGCGGGCCCCGCCCGGGGCCGCGTCGCCCGCCGCGATGCCGGTGCTGCGGTAGGCCTTGACGGCCTTCCCGGCCGGACGTCCGCCGCGCCGGTCGAGCCAGTCGACGCGCACCCACAGCAGCGCCTCGTCCTCCCGCTCGCGCCGGCCGAGCCAGGCGGCCTTGAGCCGCAGCCCGGTCCCCCAGCCGGCGAGCAGCAGGCCGACGGCCGCGGGCACCGCGAAGGAGCTGCCCAGCGCGACCACGAAGGCAAGCAGCAGCCACCAGCGATGGCCGCGCCGCCAGGCGCGGACGGTCACCGCCCGGTCCTGGAGCACATCGTGCTTGCCCGCCCGGGCGGCGCCCCGGCCGAGTTCCCTGAGCCGACGGCGACCGCGTACCGCCGCCACCGCGCCGGCCACGATGAACAGCGCGGCCCCGGCCAGCACTCCGATCCGTCGTCCCGTGAGGCCGGGCACCAGGACACCGACCCCCGCCGCGAACACCCCGCACCACCACCACGGCGCGGCCCCGGCCCGTACGACGACGGCCACCCGAGCCAGCCCCTGCCCTCCGCGTGCCACGTCCGCCTCCTGATCAGTCCGGCACAAGTTTCCTGACCGTTCAGACTAGTGAGCGAACGTGAGACGAGTCTGAGAGTGCGCGGCAAAAAGTCCGGCCCGCCGCCCGCCGAGCCCTTCGCGCCACGGGCCTACTCCACGAACAGTCCCCGTGCCGCCGCCCGTGCGTCGAACTCCTCCAGCCGGGCCTGGGCGTCGGGCAGGTCGTCGCACATCGCCTCCAGCAGCACCCGTCCGAGGAGCATCGGCGCGCAGGCCGTGTCGAAGGCGAGTCCGGTGCCGACGGCGGCCGGCAGCAGCAGGTCGGAGACCTTGGCGACCGGCGCGAACGCCGAGTCGGCGACCGTCACCACGGCGAGCCCGGCCTGTCGGGCGTAGGTGAGGGTGTCGACGACCTCGCGCGGGTGCCGGGGCAGCGCGAAGCAGAGCAGGGCGGTGGCGCCGGCGCGGACGGCGGCGTCGATCCGGTCCTGGATCATCGTGCCGCCCTCGTTCAGCAGCCGGACGTCCGGATGGACCTTGGCGGCGAAGTAGGCGAAGCCGTAGGCCTGGGAGGCGGCGGCGCGCAGTCCGAGGACGGGCAGCGGACGCGAGGCCGCCAGCATCCGGCCCGCGCGGTGCAGCGGCCGGGGGTCGGCGAGCAGCTCGGCGAGGTGCCTGAGGTTCTCGATCTCGGCCTCGACGGCCTGCTGGTACTCGTTGTAGGAGGCCGAGTCGGCGGCGTGTTCGGCGGGGGCGACCTCCCGCAGATGCCTGCGCAGGGCGGGGTAGCCGTCGAAGCCGAGGGCGACCGCGAAGCGGGTCACCGAGGGCTGGCTGACCCCGGCGAGCTCGGCGAGCTCCACGCTGGACAGGAACGGCACGTCGGCGGCGCTCCGCACCATGCTGTGCGCGATGCGCCGCTGGGTGGGCGTCAGCCGGTGCCCTTCGAAGAGCGCCTGCAGCCGGGCGGCGGGACTGTCCGCGACGACCGAACCCTCCACGGCGGAATCCTCCAAGGCGGAACCCTCCGCTGCCGAACCCGGCGCGCCCTCGCCCCGGTCGGCGGCCGTCTCCGTCCCCGTCCCCGTCTCCGTCCCCGTCTCCGCGCTCATGCCCCGCTCCCCCTCCAGATCTCCGTGAACCGGTCCAGCAGTGCGGCCGCCGCGCTCACGTCGGCGGTGAGCGGCCGGTCGGCCTGTTCCGCGTCGAGCACCGCTTCGGCCAGTTCCCACGCCTGCCCGGCCGGGAGTCCCGGCTCGGGTCGCAGCTCGCGCTGGCGCAGCGCCCGTACGGCGGCGACGAGTTCGCAGCCGACGACGAGACGGTACGCGGCGCAGGCGCGCAGTGTCTGCCGGGCGGCGAGCGAGGCGAAGCTGGCCTGTTCCTCGACGCCCCGGGAGAGTACAGCGTGGCCGAGGGAGGCGGGCGCGGAGAAGGCGCGCAGGTCACCGAGGGCGGCCGCGGCGGCGTACTCCAGGATCATCACGCCGGAGGAGGCGGGCTCGGGGTCGGCGAGGAAGGGGCGCAGCCGGGTGTAGGCAGGTTCGTTGAGGGTGGACAGGCGCGAGGTGGACAGCCGCGCCACCTGGGTCAGGGCGAGCCTGAAGTGGTCCAGGGCGAGGGCGAGTTGGGCCTGGTAGAAGCCGCCGTGGTGGTAGGCGGCCATGTCCTCGGGGCAGATGAGCGGGTTCTCGGCGGCCGCGTTGATCTCGATGGCGATCACCTCCTCCAGGGCGTCGGCGGCGTCGTGCGCGGGGCCGTGGATCTGGGGCAGGCAGCGGAAGCCGTAGGGGTCCTGGATCCGGCCGAGCGGCGGGGTGGGCCGGTCCTCGGCGCCGATCAGCTCCCGCATGCGGCGGGCGACCTCGCTGGAGCCGCGGTGCGGGCGGGCGGCGTGCACGGGGGCGGCGTACGCCTCGTGCGAGCCGTCCACGGCGAGGAGCGACAGCGCGCCGACGACCTGGGTGGCCTCGATGAGTCCGCGCAGTTCGTGCAGGGCGAGGGCGGCCTGGCCGAGGGTGAGGGCGTTGCTGCTGATGAGCGCGAGGGCGTCGTTGTTGTCGAGGGGCTGGGGCTCCGGGGCGCCGGCGCCGCGCCAGGGGTGCTCGCCGACGAGGGCGAGTCCGACCTGTGCGAGGGCCGCGAGGTCGCCGGTGCCGACCGAGCCGAACTCGTTGACGACCGGATGGGCCCCGTTCTCCAGCGCCTCGCACAGCGCCGTGACCACGCTGGGCCGCAGTCCCGCGCCGCCGGCCAGCAGCTGGTTGGCGCGGATGGCGAGCATCGCGCGGACCTGCCGGGCGGGCAGTTCCTCGCCGATGGCGCCGGCGTGGCTGCGCAGCAGGCGCAGCCCGTGTTCGGCGGCGGCCTCGGTGGGCACGTCCTCGTTCCGGTTGGCGCCGACGCCGGTGGAGCGGCCGTAGACGCGGCCGGTGGCGGCGATCTGGCGGGCGGCGTCCCAGGTCTCGGTCATCCGCTTGGTCGCGTCGGTGCCGGGGACCGGTCGGGCGGTCCCGTCGGCGAGGCGCGCGACGTCCGCGACGCCGAGAGCGATCCCGTCGAGGACGACAAGACCGAGGCCTACCCCAGAAGGAGTGTCCACCATCCGAGACGACATAAGCCCGCAAACTCCCCTCAATCCGGACACTTGATCTTGCCTGACGGTCATCCGTTACGTCGGATTAACAACGAACCGTTGACAAGTTATTCATCTACGGAGAACTCTGCATGACGTTATACAGCCGGGCAAGGGACAACTCATGATCCAGTTCGACGCGGTCCACAAGCGCTTCCCCAACGGCACGACAGCAGTCCATGATCTCTCCCTCCGGATGCCGGAGGGCGGCGTGACCGTCCTGGTCGGTTCCTCCGGTTGCGGCAAGACCACCACCCTGCGAATGATCAACCGGATGGTCGACCCGACCTCCGGAACCATCAAGGTCGGCGGCAAGGACGTCCTCCAGCAGGACGCGGCCGAGCTGCGCCGCTCCATCGGCTACGTCATCCAGCAGGCGGGACTCTTCCCGCACCGCACGGTGCTCGACAACATCGCCACCGTGCCGCTGCTGCTGGGCCACGGCCGGCGCAAGGCGCGCGCCCGCGCGGCCGAGCTGCTGGAGACGGTCGGCCTGTCCGCCGAGTCCGGCAGCCGCTACCCGCACCAGCTCTCCGGCGGCCAGCAGCAGCGCGTCGGGGTGGCCCGCGCGCTCGCCGCCGACCCGCCGGTGCTGCTCATGGACGAGCCGTTCGGCGCCGTCGACCCCGTGGTGCGCACCCAGCTCCAGGACGAACTGCTCAGGCTCCAGAAGGAGTTGAGCAAGACCATCGTCTTCGTCACGCACGACATCGACGAGGCCGTCCGGCTCGGCGACCAGATCGCCGTGTTCCGCACCGGCGGCCACCTGGTCCAGTGCGCCTCGCCCGCCGAGCTGCTCGCCCGCCCCGCCGACGACTTCGTCGCCGACTTCCTCGGCGCCGAGCGCGGCCTCAAGCTGCTCTCGCTGACCACCCTCGCCGACGTCCCCCAGGGCCAGGCTCCCGAGGGCGGCCCCTGGACCCTCGCGCTCGACGAGGCCCGCAAGCCGCTGCGCTGGACCTCGAAGGACGGCGACATCCCCGTCCGGCCGCTGCGCGACGGCGACTCCCTGCTCGCGGCGCTCAACGAGTCGGTGGCCTCCCCCACCGGCCTGGTGGCCCGCGTCGACGCCGACGGCGTCCTGACCGGCGTCACCTCCCGCGACGACATCCACACCCACGCGGGTCAGGCCCACGCCGAGGCACGGGTGGTGGCCGCATGACCATCGACTGGTCCTGGATATCCAGCCATACCGACGATCTGACCACCCTCACGATCTCCCACCTCCAGGCCGCGCTGACCGCCGTCCTCCTCGGTCTGCTGATCAGCCTGCCGCTCGCGGTTCTCGCCCACCGGGTCCGCCCGCTGCGCGGCTTCCTGCTCGGCCTGTCGAACGTCCTGTTCACGATCCCGTCGATCGCGATCTTCGTGCTCCTGCTGCCGGTCAGCGGTCTGACCCGCACCACCACCGTGATCGGCCTGACCGTCTACACGCTGGTCGTGCTGCTGCGGAACACGGTCGAGGGCCTCGACTCGGTGCCCGCGAAGACCAAGGAGGCGGCCAAGGCGATGGGCACGCGCCCCCTGCGCACGCTCCTCACCGTCGAGTTCCCGCTCGCGCTCCCCGTGATCATGGCGGGCGTGCGCATCGCGACGGTCATGTCGATCTCCCTGGTCTCCGTCGCCACCTACATCGGCGACGGCGGCCTCGGCCAGCTCTTCACCGACGGCTTCCAGCGCAACTTCCCGACGCCGGTGATCGCGGGCGTGGTCCTGACGATCCTCCTCGCGGTCGTCGCGGACGCGGCCCTGGTCGGCGTCCAGTACCTCCTCACCCCGTGGAAGAGGCGGCGAGCCTGATGTACGAACTGTTCAAGAACCTCGGCAGCTGGCTCACCACCGGCTCCTCCTGGTCCGGCTCGGACGGCATCGCGCACCGGCTCGCCGAGCACCTCCAGTACTCGCTGCTGGCCACCCTCATCGCGGCCGCGATCGGCCTCCCGCTCGGCCTGCTGATCGGACACACCGGCCGCGGCGCGTTCCTCGCGATCAACCTGGCCTCCTTCGGCCGCGCGCTGCCGACCGTCGGCCTCGTCGTCCTGGTCTTCCTGGCCGGCGGACTGTCCATGCTGCCGGTCTACGTCGCACTCGTCGCCCTCGCGGTCCCGTCGATCGTGACCAACACCTACGCCGGCATGACGGCCGTCGACCCGGACGTCAAGGACGCGGCGCGCGGCCAGGGCATGCGCGCCCACCAGGTCCTGTTCCACGTGGAACTGCCGCTGGCCCTCCCGCTGATCATGACCGGCCTGCGGCTGGCCCTCATCCAGGTCGTCGCCACCGCCACGATCGCCGCGTACGTCTCCTTCGGCGGCCTCGGCCGCTACGTCTTCGACGGTCTCGCCCAGCGCGACCTCGTCCAGGTGCTCGGCGGCGCGGTGCTCGTCGCGGTCGTCGCCATCGCCCTGGACCTCCTGCTGAGCGCGTTCCAGCGCCTCCTGTTCCGGCACCGCCCCGCCCAGACCGCCTAGGGAACCCCCGACATGAACCGACGCACGATCCTCGGCGGCCTGTTCGCGGCCGCGACCGTCCCCGCCCTGACCGCCTGCTCGGGCGGCATCACCTCCCTCGACAGCGAGGGCACTGCCTCCGGCGGCGGCGGCTCCAGCAAGGACGGGGTCACCATCGGCACCGCCAACTTCACCGAGAACCAGGTGCTGGGCTACCTCTACGCCGCCGTCCTGGAGGCGGCCGGTGTGAAGGTGAAGGTCCGCCCCAACCTCGGCACCCGCGAGATCCTCATCCCCGCGCTCAAGGGCGGCGACATCGACCTGCTGCCCGAGTACCAGGGCGCCCTGCTGCACTACCTCGCCCCGAAGGCGACGGCCACGGAGGAGGGCGAGATGCAGAACGCCCTCGCCGTCGCCCTCCCGGCCGGCCTCCAGGTGCTGCCGTACGGCATGGCCGAGGACTCGGACGCCTTCGTCGTCACCAAGGAGACCGCGAAGAAGTACGGCCTGACCTCGCTCGCCGACCTCCGGAAACAGAACGGCAAGCTGGTGATCGGCGCGGCGCCCGAGGTGAAGACCCGCCAGGTCGGCGCGGTGGGCCTCAAGGACGTCTACGGCGTGGAGTTCAAGGAGTTCAAGTCCCTCGACTCCTCCGGTCCGCTGGTCAAGGGCGCCCTGAAGAAGGGCGACGTCGACGTGGCGAACCTCTTCACCACGGACACCGACATCGTGGCCAACGACTGGGTGGTGCTCGCCGACCCCAAGAACCTGATCCCGGGTCAGCACATCGTTCCGCTCATCGCCGACCGCCGGGCCGACTCCACCGTCCGCAAGGCCCTCGCCAGGCTCGGCAACCTGCTCACCACCGCCCAGCTCACCGAGCTGAACCGGCAGGTCGACAAGGACAAGAAGGACCCGGAGGACGTCGCCAACGCCTACGCCAAGCAGCACGGCCTGGCGAAGAAGTGACCGCCGGCTGAGCGTCCGCCGCGGCCGCCTCCCCGGCGAACCCGAGGCCGCAGACGGGGGCTATCCCCAGTGCGGGGAGCGCGGCCGCTGCCTACCGTGGTGTCCATGACGGGATGGGAGACCACCATGGACGCGCAGGACGCAGACCTGAAGAAGGAACTCGACGCCACCCTGCAGACCCGCAGGGAACTGGGCGAGGAGTACGAGTCCGCGCTGGTGGACTCGTTCCTGGAGAAGGTCGACCAGCGCATCGACGCCGCGGTGGAGCGCCGTGTGCGGCGGCAGTTCGCGGAGCAGCAGATGGTCGCGGCCCGGGGCGCGCGCTCGCCGCGGCCCACCGACTCCTGGGGCGAGCGCTTCGGCTTCGGCATCGTCTCGCTGGTGCTGGCGGTCCCGCTGTCCGCGATCGGCGCGGGCACCGCGCATCTGCCTGGGCTGCTGGTCTCGTGGGCGGGCATCGTAGGCGTCAACGCCGTACAGGCCGCCCGCAGCCACCCCGGCCTGTTCGGCCGCCGAACCCGGTCCGCGAAGGACGACACCTGGGAGGACTGACCCCCGGCGACCCGAACCTACCGGCCCACGCCCCGGAACCGGCCCCCGAGCCGGCTTCGCAGACGGCGGAACGGCTTGCCCGGCCGGGCGGTCGGGCCCAACCCGCCCCCGGGCCCACGGAACGTGCCCGACGCGTCGACGTAGTCGGCGTAGTCCTCGAAGTCCACCGCGGCACGGCACAGGTTCGCGGAGATCTCCGGGAACGCGGCCATCGGTATCCGGAACGTCCGTCCGGGCTCGCTGGAGAGGTCGAGGGCCAGCAGCAGGTGCTCGGAGCCGGTCAGGGCGAGGGCGTCGGCGATGAACAGGTGGGTGAGCTGTTCGTCCTCGTCGGCGAGGCCGTCCTCCTGCATGAGCGCCGGGACGAGCCACTGGAAGGGCACACCGTCGAACCGGGGATCGTCGGCCCAGGTGGCGTGCGGCCCCCCGTCGAGGGCCTCGACCGCGTCGCGCAGCGCGAACCAGGCCGCGTCGTCGCCGAATTCGGTGCGCAGCACGAGCGAGGTCAGATCATCGGGTCGGGGCAGAGCCATACCGTCATGGTCGCACCCACCACTGACATTTCGGGCCCGTGCCCTGGTCCGGGGCCGAACAGAGCTATGCGCGGGGACCGCCGCACCCCCGTTACCGGGGGGCGGGACGACGGCGGTCCCCGCGAGGGACGCGAGCCGGGTCAGGCCGGGCCTTCGCGTCCGAGGCGTCTGTGGAAGGTCCGGGAGCCGCTCCGGAGGTCCGTGACGCCGTTCGGTTGCCGGGTGGGGCGGGGAGCCGCTCCCGCCCCTTCCGACACCCACAAATATGCCGGACGCTTGTTAAGCGAGTGCTGCGCGGACGTGACGCCCTCGTACCACTTCCGCGAAGTCCGTCCATTCGGTGGGCAAACGGAAGTTCAGCGCCCGCGGAGCCCATTCACCGGGAGTTTCCCGGGAGTTACGACCTGCGGTCCGGACAGGTCACTTCCCGCCCTTGGCCAGGAAGGCCAGCAGATCCTGCCGGCTGACGACCCCGGTGGGCTTGCCCTCGACGAGGACGATCGCCGCGTCCGCGGCGCCGAGCACCGACATCAGGTCGCCGACCGGCTCACCGGAGCCGACCTGCGGCAGCGGGGCGGACATGTGCTTCTCCAGCGGGTCGGAGAGCGAGGCCCGCTGGGTGAACAGCGCGTCCAGCAACTCCCGCTCCACGACCGACCCGACGACTTCGGCGGCCATGACGTCCGGGTGCCCGGCGCCCGGCTTCACGATCGGCATCTGCGAGACGCCGTACTCGCGCAGCACCTCGATGGCCTCGCCGACGGTCTCGTCCGGGTGCATATGGACGAGGGACGGCATGGCGCCGTGCGCCTTGTCGTTCAGCACGTCGGCGACGCGCGCGCTCGGCCCCTCGTCCTCGAGGAAGCCGTAGTCGGCCATCCACTCGTCGTTGAAGATCTTGCTCAGGTAGCCGCGGCCGCTGTCCGGCAGCAGGACGACCACGACGTCGTCCGGGCCGAGCCGCTCGGCGACGCGCAGGGCGGCGACGACGGCCATGCCGCACGAACCGCCGACGAGCAGGCCCTCCTCCTTGGCCAGCCGGCGGGTCATCTGGAAGGAGTCCTTGTCGGACACGGCGACGATCTCGTCGGCGACGGTCCGGTCGTAGGCGGTCGGCCAGAAGTCCTCACCGACGCCCTCGACGAGGTACGGCCGCCCGGAGCCGCCGGAGTAGACGGACCCCTCGGGGTCGGCGCCGACGACCTGGACGCGGCCCTCGCTGGCGTCCTTCAGATACCGGCCGGTCCCGGAGATGGTGCCGCCGGTGCCGACGCCCGCCACGAAGTGGGTGATCCGGCCGTCCGTCTGCTCCCACAGCTCAGGGCCGGTGGAGTGGTAGTGGGAGAGCGGGTTGTTCGCGTTGGAGTACTGGTCGGGCTTCCACGCGTCGGGCGTCTCGCGCACCAGCCGGTCGGAGACGTTGTAGTAGGAGTCCGGGTGCTCGGGATCCACGGCGGTCGGGCAGACGACGACCTCGGCCCCGTAGGCCCGCAGGACGTTGATCTTGTCGGTGCTCACCTTGTCGGGGCACACGAAGATGCACTTGTACCCCTTCTGCTGCGCGACGATGGCCAGCCCGACCCCGGTGTTCCCGCTGGTCGGCTCGACGATCGTGCCGCCGGGCCGGAGCTCCCCGCTCTTCTCCGCGGCCTCGATCATGCGCAGGGCGATGCGGTCCTTCACGGAACCGCCCGGGTTGAAGTACTCCACCTTGGCCAGGACGGTGGCCTGGATGCCCTTGGTCACGCTGTTGAGCTTCACCAGCGGGGTGTTGCCGACGAGGCTGATCATCGAGTCGTGGAATTGCACCGTGGTCTCCGGTTGCTTGCAAAAAACAGTGGTCGTAGTTGGTGACGCCAGGGTACGGCGCAGGTCACCGGCGGGCCGCATGTTCACTCCTCGTCGAGATTGGGCGACGGTCCGTACGGGGCAAGGAGTGGGTGTACGGACACGAGGAGGTGGCGTCGAGGCATGACGAGCATGTCGAGGGCGAGAGTGGCCCGGCGCATCGCGGCCGGCGCGGCCTATGGCGGCGGCGGCATCGGGCTGGCCGGAGCGGCGGTGGTGGGGCTGGTGGTGGCGGAGGTGCATCTGGCCCGCCGCCAGGTCAACAACGGGGCGCATCCGCACGTCCCGCAGGCCGACGGCCGCTACGGCCTGGCCTACGACGCCCCCGGGCCCGGGAAGGAGCCCCTGCGGCTGACGATGCTGGGCGACTCCACGGCGGCCGGCCAGGGCGTGCACCGCTCCGGGCAGACGCCGGGGGCCCTGCTGGCCTCCGGTCTGGCGGCGGTCGCGGAACGCCCGGTGGAGTTGCGCAACGTGGCGCTGCCCGGCGCGCAGTCCGACGACCTCGACCGGCAGGTCGCGCTGGTCCTCGGGGACTCCGAACAGGTGCCCGACGTCTGTGTGATCATGATCGGCGCGAACGACGTGACGCACCGGATGCCGGCCACCCGTTCGGTCCGGCATCTGTCGGGCGCGGTACGGCGGCTGCGCACGGCCGGCGCGGAGGTGGTCGTGGGCACGTGCCCCGACCTGGGCACGATCGAGCCGGTCCAGCAGCCGCTGCGCTGGCTGGCCCGCCGGGCGTCGCGTCAGCTGGCGGCCGCCCAGACCATCGGCACGGTCGAGCAGGGCGGCCGCACGGTCTCCCTGGGCGACCTGCTGGGCCCCGAGTTCGAGGCCAACCCACGCGAACTCTTCGGCCCCGACCACTACCACCCCTCGGCGGAGGGCTACGCGACGGCGGCGATGGCCGTCCTGCCCACGGTCTGCGCAGCCCTCGGCCTGTGGCCGGCGGAGGAGGAGCGCCCGGACGTCTCCCGCCGCGAGGGTTTCCTGCCGGTGGCCCGAGCAGCGGCAGAGGCGGCCTCGGAACCGGGCACGGAGGTCACGGCAGCCATGCCGACGGGCCCCAGGGGCCCCTGGGCCCTCCTGAAGCGCAGGCGCAGGCGGCGGGTCCCAGAAGCAGAACCGACACCTTCCACCCCCTCCAGCCCCACCAGCCCGTCCGGCGTGTGACAACACCCCCTGCCCAGCCCCACCAGCCCGTCCGGCGCTTGACAACAAGCCCCGTCCAGCCCCCACCAGCCCGTCCGGCGTTTGAGGACGAGGCCCGTTCAGGGCCGAAGGGGGGTCTGGGGGCACAGCCCCCAGGGGTCGGCGCCCCCACCCGCACACATCATCCGCCGAACCGCCGAAGGCAAAAGCAAGCGCTTAGAAAGTGCGGCCAGCATCACACCCCCACACCGGTGACCGAGCCCATACGTGCAGGTAACTTCCCACACAGCCCTGCCCGTCCGTTCGTCCGTTCGTCCGTCCGCACCCCACGCCAATGGAGCCGTCATGCCCGAAGCAGTCATCGTTTCGACCGCCCGTTCGCCCATCGGCCGCGCCGGCAAGGGCTCCCTCAAGGACCTCCGCCCGGACGACCTGACCGCGACCATCGTCCAGGCCGCGCTCGCCAAGGTCCCCGAGCTGGACCCGAGGGACATCGACGACCTGATGCTCGGCTGCGGTCTGCCCGGCGGCGAGCAGGGCTACAACCTGGGCCGGATCGTCGCCGTGCAGATGGGCATGGACCACCTGCCGGGCTGCACGATCACCCGCTACTGTTCCTCCTCGCTGCAGACCTCCCGCATGGCCCTGCACGCCATCAAGGCCGGCGAGGGCGACGTCTTCATCTCGGCCGGCGTCGAGATGGTCTCCCGGTTCGGCAAGGGCAGCTCGGACGGCCTCCCGGACACCAGGAACCCCCTCTTCGCCGAGGCCGAGGCCCGCACCGCCGCCACGGCCGCGCAGGAGGGCTCCAGCTGGCACGACCCGCGCGAGGACGGGCTCGTCCCCGACCCGTACATCGCGATGGGCCAGACCGCGGAGAACCTGGCCCGCGCCAAGGGCATCACCCGCCAGGACATGGACGAGTTCGGCGTCCGCTCCCAGAACCTCGCCGAGGAAGCCATCAAGAACGGCTTCTGGGAGCGCGAGATCACCCCGGTCACGACCCCCGACGGCACGGTCGTCTCCAAGGACGACGGCCCGCGCGCCGGCGTCACCATGGAGGGCGTCGCGGGCCTGAAGCCGGTCTTCCGCCCGGACGGGCTCGTCACCGCCGGCAACTGCTGCCCGCTGAACGACGGCGCCGCCGCGGTCGTCATCATGAGCGACACCAAGGCCCGCGAGCTCGGCCTGACCCCGCTCGCCCGGATCGTGTCGACCGGCGTCTCCGGCCTCTCCCCCGAGATCATGGGCCTCGGCCCGGTCGACGCGAGCAACCAGGCGCTGCGCCGGGCCGGCCTCACCATCGACGACATCGACCTGGTCGAGATCAACGAGGCGTTCGCCGCGCAGGTGATCCCCTCCTACCGCGACCTCGGCGTCGACCTGGACAAGCTGAACGTGAACGGCGGCGCCATCGCCGTCGGCCACCCCTTCGGCATGACGGGCGCCCGGATCACCGGCACGCTGATCAATTCCCTCCAGTTCCACGACAAGCAGTTCGGTCTGGAGACGATGTGCGTCGGCGGCGGCCAGGGCATGGCGATGGTCATCGAGCGCCTCAGCTGAGACCGCGCAGAGACCCCCGGAGGAGGCCTCTGCGTAATCGTTTCCGCACCTGTCGTGACGATCAGGCCCGGAGTCCGAGAAGCCCCTGGACTCCGGGCCGTTCTGTGATCCAATCTCCCCCAGGATGTGACCTATCTCCCTCCCCGGAGGGATTCACACAGCTCAGCGCCTTTCGGCACCGGACCACAGGACCAAGTTCCTGTCCGTTTCGTGACGTCACGCACTGACAGTTGGATAGTCCACCCTTCAAGCTGATGTAGGAAGTCGGGGGTCGACTTTGAACCGGGAGTACGTCAGTGAGCGCCATGCCGATCGCCTTGCTGGTCACCACGGCCGCCACAGGCGCCGTGGGCGTCGCCGTCCTGCGCACCCTCTTGCAGTTGCGCCGGCAGGTCGCCGCCCTGCACATCCAGCTCGCCAGGAGCGCCGAGGACGCCGCCGCGGAACTGCGCGGCTTCGTCCCGGCCGCCCGCACCACGGCCGACGCGGCTGAGATACGCGCCGCGGTCGCCGAGGCGCTCGCGGAGGAGCGGGAGCGGGAGCTCGCCGAGGCACGCGCCTTCTGGGCCGCCCAGGAGGCCCGTGACGCCTCCGACGCCCCCTCCCTGCTGGGCCTGCCGGACAGCGAGCTGTTCCTGCCCCGACAGACCGATTTCGTGGGCCTGGAGCCCCTGGAGCCGGTGGCCGAGCCGGGCGCGGACGCAGACGAGTTCGCCGGGGAGTCCCCGGAACTCGCCGCGGCCCGCCGCCGCCACCCGTCGCACCCGGACTTCGTCCCCGTACAGTCACCGGTCGTGAACGACCACGAGCGCACGGTGGCCACCCTCGAGGAACTGGCCGCGGCGCAGATCGAACTGACCGACGTCCGCCCGGGCCCGCTCGGCACCCTCGACGTCTACGTCTTCGCCGACGGCACCACGCTCTGCATGACCCCGGGCCACCGCGAGACGGCGGACCGCCTGGCCGCCGCCCTCACCGCCGGCGAGACCCCGTTCCTGCTGGGCGGCTCCGGCATCTCGGGCGCCTACACCCTGACGTTCCAGTGCGGCACGGACAACGTCTACATCCTGGCGGACCGGGTCATAGCGAGCCTGTAGCGGTCACCCGGCCCGCGGTCAGGGCGTCACACCGCCGCACGCTTCTGCGCCTGCGCCACCAACTCCAGAGCTTCCTTCAGCTGGCCCTCGTCCGTGAGCACGAGGGCCAAGTCGTGCACGGCGACCGTGATCTGGTCCGCGGCGGCGAACATGCCCGCGTCCGGCATCTCCCGGGGCTCCGCCGCAGGGTCCTCGATCCGCTGCGCCCGGCGGACCAACTCCCGGGCCAGTTCCAGGGCCTCCGCCGCGCCGCCGCGCTGGAGCCGGCTCTGCGAAGCGGCCCGCAACCGGTCGGCGAAGTGATCCACGGCTTGGGTGAGAGGCGTCGTATCAACCACGCCGCGAGACTACGCGTCGCACCGGGACTGTTGCCAACAGGCGAACACTCAGGCACCGTGACCTGAAGGACCGGCTTATATCCCCTTTGCTACCGGAGGCGCCGATGTCCCATGTCCTCTCCGAGGAGACCCACCGCAACATACTGGCCCGTATCCCACACTGCACCGGTCGTGAAGTCGCCGACTGGCTGCGCACCGTCGACGAAGGCCCCGCTCTCCGCTTCGAGGAGAAGGTCAGCTGGCTGCGCGCCGAGCACAACCTCGCGTACGGCCACGCCAAGGCGATCATCCATGAGTACGACCTGAGGAGGGCCGCGCGCAAACTCCTCTAGCGCGCACACGACACACACCGCCGCTACGGACACGGAGAACGGCGAAGGGCCCCGGGATCGAGATCCCGGGGCCCTTCGGCGCCGATGTCCGGCTGTGGTGCGTCAGTCGCTGTTCAGGATCGACAGGAGTCGCAGGAACTCCATGTAGATCCACACCAGCGTCATCGTGAGGCCGAAAGCGGCGAGCCAGGCCTCCTCGCGCGGGGCGCCGTAGGCCACGCCGTCCTCGACCTGCTTGAAGTCCAGGGCGAGGAAGCACGCGCCGAGCAGGATGCCGATGACACCGAACACGATGCCGAGCGGACCGCTGCGGAAGCCGAGGCCGTCACCGCCGCCGATGACCGTGAACAGCAGGTTCACGACCATCAGCAGGACGAAGCCGAGCGCCGCCGCCATGACGAAGCCGTAGAAGCGGCGGTTGACGCGGATCCAGCCCGCCTTGTAGGCCACCAGGACACCGGCGAAGACCGCCATGGTGCCCAGTACGGCCTGTGCGACGACGCCGTCCCCGATGTAGGTGGACACCGCGCTGGAGATCACGCCGAGGAAGACGCCCTCGAAGGCGGCGTACGACAGGATCAGCGCGGGGGCCGGGCGGCGCTTGAACGACTGGACCATGGCCAGCACGAACGCGATCAGAGCGGCGCCGAAGGCGATGCCGTACGACGTGTTGATGTTGTCCGCGTCGACCGGCAGCAGCAGCCAGGACAGCACCGCCGTGACGACCACGGTGCCGAGCGTGGTCGCGGTCCGCGCGACGACGTCGTCCATGGTCATGCGGCCGGTGGAGGCCGGGGCCTGCGGCGGGGCGCCCTGCTGCAGGCCCTGCTGGGCGTAAGGGTTCTGCGCGTACGGGTTGCCGGCCGGCTGGGCGTACGGGTTGCCCTGCTGCGTGCCGACTGCGGGTCCCCCGGCCTGCGGCGCGGCGTTGAAGCCCGCGTAGCCGTTGTCGCGGCTGAACCCCCGTCGCGAGAAGACCGGGTTTCTGCTCTCCATTTCGCTCCTCCGTGGCCACACTGCGCGGCCTTGGGCTCAAGGGTAATAGGTAGGCAAAGGATTGACCCTAGTGCTTGAGGAGGATCTTTCCCCCTTGTCGCTGCCCAACACGCTACGCGGCGACCTGATTCCCCACATCGGAGGGGTTCATTCATGACCGAGTCGGGACACGTCCGGAACCGCACAGTGATCGAACAGCCGTTCCGTTCGATCACCCGAACGGGAACCCGGTGTACCCCTCGGCCAGATCGGTCTCGGCGGCGCGCGAGGAGGCGATCCGCTCCAGGCGGGCGAGCTGCAGACGGCTCTCGAAGGGGGTCGCGTCGGGGGCGGGGTGCAGCATGGTCGTCATGTCGTAGGAGAACCGCTCGGCCTGCCACACGCGCCGCAGACAGGTCTCGGAGTAGGCGTCGAGGAGCTCGGACGAGCCCGTCTCCCGCCGGTGCGTCAGCGCCCGGGCGAAGGTGACGACGTCCCCGACGGCGAGGTTGAGCCCCTTGGCGCCGGTCGGCGGCACGATGTGGGCCGCGTCACCGGCGAGGAAGAGCCGGCCGTGCCGCATGGGCTCGTGGACGTAGGACCGCATGGGGGTGACGGACTTCTGGGTGATGGGCCCCCGCCGGAGCGTCCAGTCGTCGTCGGTCGCGAAGCGGCGCTCCAGCTCGTCCCAGATCTCGTCGTCGGCCCAGCTCTCGGCGTCGGTGCCGTCGGGCACCTGGAGGTAGAGCCGGGAGACGGACGGGGAGCGCATCGACAGCAGGGCGAAGCCGCGGTCGTGACGGGCGTAGACGAGCTCGTCGTGCGAGGGCGGCACGTCGGCGAGGATGCCGAGCCAGCCGAAGGGGTACGTCCGCTCGAACACCCGGATCGACTCGGCCGGGACCGCCTTCCGTGCGACCCCCCAGAAGCCGTCGCACCCGACGACGTAGTCGCACTCCAGGACGTCCTCGACGCCTCCGTGGCGGAAGCGGACGCGCGGGCGGTCGGTGGCGGCGTCCTCGACGGCCAGGGCCTCCGCCTCGAACAGCAGCGGGCCGCCCTCCTTCAGCTGGAGCGCGATGAGGTCCTTGCACACCTCCGTCTGGGCGTACACCATCACCGACCGGCCGCCGGTCAGCGCGGGGAAGTCGACCCGGTGCCGCTTGCGCTCGTACCGCAGCTCGATCCCGTCGTGCCGCAGCCCCTCCCGCTCCATGCGCGCCCCGGCCCCGGCCGCGCGCAGCACGTCGACCGTGCCCTGCTCCAGGATCCCGGCCCGCTGCCGCTGCTCGACATAGGCCCGGTCACGGCTCTCCAGCACGACGGAGTCGATGCCGGCGCCGTGCAGCAGCCGCGCGAGAAGAAGACCGGCGGGGCCGGCGCCGACGATACCGACGGTGGTGCGCATCGGGCGTTCCCTTCAGACGGTGCCGCGCGGACGTCGCCACGCAGCCGCTGTTCGCACAGTGAAGTTTCCTTCACTCCTTCTGGACGTGAGTCTGCGCCCGCACCCAGCCGGTGTCAACGCCTCGATGAAGGATGCGGCGATCGCCGAGAAAGTCGGAAGTGCCCAGAGCCGGACTTGAACCGGCACGCCCGCGAAGGGGCAGCGAGGTTTAAGCTCGCCGTGTCTGCATTCCACCATCTGGGCAGGCCGATGGGCTCCGCTTGAGCTTCCGACCCTATCGGGATCCGTCCCTCGAACAGCGGAACGGTGGACCGATGTTGTCTTATTTTATTGACGTCTGAGGGTGCATCAGCACTTGGAACTGGCCATCTGCACTTGCCAGTAGCCTGGCGCGCGGCAACCGCTTGCGTATGCGGAATGACGGAATTTCACCGTACGAACGAGGGTGCTCCACCGGTTCTTGACGAATCGCCTCTCGAACCGTCCCTCAGGGACCGGGGTCATCCCCAGGTATGACACGGCGGCACTCGGTCCGCCTCGAGTCTGCCTTCAGAACCGGGACAGCGACTGACTACACGGCGGCCGACGGCCGGAACGATGGATCACGTCTCCTCGAGACACCTCGCCGTGCACGAATCGCCGTGCACACAGCGCCGTACCCATTCCGCCGTCCCGACAGGAGCACGTTTCCGTGACGACCACCCCGCTCGCCGACCGGACCACCGCCGTGGCCGCACGTGCCACGGACCTGTCGAAGATCTACGGACAGGGCGAGACCCAGGTGGTCGCCCTCGACCGGGTCTCGGTCGACTTCAAGCAGGCCGAGTTCACCGCGATCATGGGGCCCTCCGGCTCCGGCAAGTCCACGCTGATGCACTGTGTGGCCGGCCTCGACAGCTTCTCCTCCGGCTCCGTGCGCATCGGCGACACCGAGCTCGGCTCGCTGAAGGACCGTCAGCTCACCAAGCTGCGCCGGGACAAGATCGGGTTCATCTTCCAGGCGTTCAACCTGCTGCCGACCCTCACGGCGATCGAGAACATCACCCTCCCGATGGACATCGCCGGCCGGAAGCCGGACAAGGAGTGGCTGGAGAACGTCATCCGGATGGTGGGGCTCGCCGACCGGCTCGGCCACCGGCCCTCGCAGCTGTCCGGAGGCCAGCAGCAGCGCGTGGCCGTGGCCCGCGCGCTGGCCTCCCGGCCGGACATCATCTTCGGCGACGAGCCGACCGGAAACCTCGACTCCCGCTCGGGCGCGGAGGTGCTGGGCTTCCTGCGCAACTCCGTGCGGGAGCTGGGCCAGACGGTGGTCATGGTGACCCACGACCCGGTGGCGGCGGCCTACGCGGACCGGGTGGTGTTCCTCGCGGACGGCCGGATCGTCGACGAGGTGTACCGGCCGACGGCCGACTCGGTCCTGGACCGGATGAAGCAGTTCGACGCCAAGGGCCGCACCAGCTGACCCCCGGATCCCCGACACGAGTCCCTTCAGGACTTCGCTTCAGCACCTCGCTTCAGGACTTCGACCCAGGACTGAGTAGACACACATGTTCCGTACCGCCTTGCGCAATGTGCTCGCGCACAAGGCCCGGCTCCTGATGACCGTGCTCGCCGTGATGCTCGGCGTGGCCTTCGTCTCGGGAACCCTGGTCTTCACCAACACGCTCTCCCACGCCCTCCAGAACAGCTCCGCCAAGGGCTTCGACCATGTCGACGTCGCCGTCACCGCCGGGTACGCGCCGGACGTCGGCGATCGCATCGTCAAGACCCCCGAGCTGACCCAGGCCATGGTGGAGCAGAGCGCGAAGGTCCCGGGCGCCGCGTCCGCGATCGGCGTCGTCACCGGCTTCACCGCCATCGCCGACAAGGACGGCAAGCTCATCGGCGGCGGCTTCCAGTCGCAGGGCGGCAACTACTGGGGCACGAAGGACGCCCGGTACCCGCTCGTCTCCGGGCGCGCGCCGCGCGGCACGGGCGAGGTCGTCATCGACGCGAAGACGGCCGAGCGGGGCGGGTACGAGGTCGGCGACACCGTGCGGCTCTCCGTCGACGGCCCCGTCCTCACCCCGAAGATCACCGGCCTCTTCACCACGGACGACGGCAACGTCGCCGCGGGCGGCAGCCTCGCCCTGTTCGACACGCCGACCGCGCAGACCCTGTTCGGCAAGGTCGGCACGTACGACGAGATCGACGTGCAGGCCGCGGCCGGCACCTCGCAGAGCGCGCTGCGGTCCGCGCTGGCCGCCGCGCTCCCCAAGGACCAGGTCGAGACCGTCACCGGCAAGGAGCTCGCCGACGACCAGGCGGTGACGATCGCCGCGTCGATGAGCGGGCTGAAGTCGGGACTGCTGGTGTTCGCCGGCATCGCCCTGTTCGTCGGCACCTTCATCATCGCCAACACCTTCACCATGCTGGTCGCCCAGCGCACCAAGGAGCTCGCGCTGATGCGGGCCGTCGGCGCCTCGCGGCGGCAGGTCACGCGGTCGGTGCTGATCGAGGCGTTCGTCGTCGGCACGGTCGCCGGGGTGACCGGGCTGCTCGCCGGCATCGGGATCGGCGCGGGACTGCGCGCGCTGCTGGGCACGCTGGGGGCGACCGTCCCCGACGGCCCGCTCGTCGTCTCGTCCGGCACGGTCGCCGCCGCCCTGGTCGTCGGCGTCGTCATCACCATGCTGGCGGCCTGGCTGCCCGGGCGCCGGGCCGCGAAGATCCCGCCGGTCGCCGCGATGAGCAGCGTGCACGCCGCCGCGACGACCAGGTCGCTGGTGCTGCGCAACACGCTGGGCGCGCTGTTCTCCGGGGCGGGCGTCGCCGTGGTCCTGGCCGCGACGACGATGGACGGCTCCGACGGCCAGGCCCCCATGGGCATCGGCGCGGGGCTGCTCATCATCGGCGTGTTCATCCTGACCCCGCTGCTGTCCCGCCCGCTGATCGCGGCCTCCGCGCCCGTCCTGCGGGTCTTCGGGGTGTCCGGCAAGCTGGCCCGGCAGAACTCGGTGCGCAACCCCCGCCGCACGGCGGCCACGGCCTCCGCTCTGATGATCGGCCTGACCCTGATCACCGGCATGACGGTGATGGCGGGCAGCCTCCAGCAGGCCATCGACAAGATGGCGTCCTCCGCGATCAAGGCCGACTACGTCGTGTCGATGGCGAACGGCAACGAGCTCTCCGCGGACATCGACGAGAAGCTGAAGGCCACCGACGGGGTGACCGCCACCAGCCCGATGCGCAACGCGCCCGCCCGCATCGACGGCACGACCGAGTACCTCACCGGCGTCACCGGCTCCACCATCGGCGAGCTGACCGACCTCGAGGTCGACGACGGCGTCTTCAAGGTGGCCGGCGCGCAGGTCGTCGTCGACGACGCCCTCGCCAAGACCCATGGCTGGAAGGCCGGTTCGACGTTCACGGCGCACTACGAGGACGGCGAGAAGCAGCAGCTGACGGTCGCCGGGGTCTACCAGGGCAACGAGCTGATCGACGGCATCCTCGTGGACAACGCGGCCCTCACCCCGCACCTGGCGGAGCCGACCGACATGCGGGTCATGGTCAAGACGTCCGGCGGCGCCTCGGACGGCACGAAGGACCGGCTGGAGCAGGCCCTGGGCACCAACCCGGCCATCAAGGTGCAGAGCAAGCAGGACCTCTCCGACGACATCGCCAAGATGTTCACCCTGCTGCTGAACATGCTCTACGGGCTGCTCGCGATGGCCGTGATCGTCGCCGTCCTCGGGGTCATCAACACCCTCGCGATGTCCGTCTTCGAGCGCTCCCAGGAGATCGGCATGCTGCGGGCCATCGGCCTGGACCGGCGTTCGGTCAAGCGGATGGTCCGGCTGGAGTCCCTGGTGATCTCGCTCTTCGGCGGGGTGCTCGGCATCGGCCTGGGCGTGTTCTTCGGCTGGGCGGCCGGTGAGCTGATCGGCACCAAGATGGCCACGTACGAACTCGTCCTGCCCTGGGGCCGGATGCTGCTCTTCCTGGTGCTGGCCGCCGGGGTGGGCATCCTGGCGGCCCTGTGGCCGGCCCGGCGCGCGTCCCGGCTGAACATGCTGGCGGCGATCAAGTCGGAGTAGCCACCGACCGGTCGGGGCCCCGTCGCGCGCTGCGGCGGGGCCCCTTCGCATGTGCCGTTCCGTCAGTTCAAGGCACGGTCAGTTCAAGGCACGGTCAGTTCCAGGTGCGGGAGCGCAGCGGCATCGCGGAGTCGCCCGAGTCGGCGGTGCGGACCGCCAGGACCTGGTTGACGCCGATGCGGTTGCGTTCGAAGGCCAGGGCGGAGGCGGCCATGTAGAGCCGCCAGACCCGGGCGCGGCCGGGGCCGGCGAGCTGGACGGCCCGCCGCCAGTCGGCCTCCAGCCGGGCGACCCAGCGGCGCAGGGTGAGGGCGTAGTGCTCGCGGATCGACTCGACGTCACGGACCTCGAAGCCGGCCCGTTCCAGGTGGCCGACCGTGGTGCCCACGGGGGCGAGTTCGCCGTCCGGGAAGACGTAGGCGTCGATGAACGAGTCCAGGTCGTACGCGGACTCGTCGCTGTGCGGGCGGCGGGCGATCTGGTGGTTGAGCAGCCGGCCGCCCGGCTTCAGGAGCGCGAACAGGACCTGCGCGTACTCCAGGTACTTCGCGGAGCCGACGTGTTCGGCCATGCCGATGGAGGAGATCGCGTCGTAGGGCCCGTCGGCGACGTCCCGGTAGTCCTGGACGCGGATCTCGACCCTGTCGGTGAGCCCGGCGTCGGCGACGCGCTTGCGGGCGTAGGCCGCCTGCTCGTGGGAGAGGGTGATCCCGACGACGTCCGCGCCGTGCTCGCGGGCCGCGTGGATCGCCAGCGAGCCCCAGCCGCAGCCGACGTCCAGCAGCCGGCGTCCGGGGGCCAGGTCCAGCTTGCGGCAGACGAGTTCGAGCTTGTCGCGCTGGGCGAGTTCGAGGGTGCCGTCCGCGGACTCCCAGTAGGCGCACGAGTAGACCATGGACGGGCCGAGGACGATCTCGTAGAAGTCGTTGCCGACGTCGTAGTGGTGGCTGATGGCGCGTCGGTCGGTGCGGCGGGTGTGCAGATGGCCGTGGCGCCGGACCTCCTCGCGCGGCGGGGCGGGCGGCAGCGGGGGCCCGGCGAGCTTCAGCAGGCCCCGGACGGCGGCCCGCACCTCCGGGTCGCGCAGCGCCTGGGCGAGCGTACGAGCGTCCTCCCCGCGCTCCCAGACGAGGCCGGAGACGAGGCCGAGGGCCGTGTAGAGGTCCCCCTCGATCTCCAGGTCGCCGGCCACCCAGGCGCGGGCGAGGCCCAGTTCGCCGGGCTTGAAGAGGAACCGGCGCAGGCCTCTGCGGTTGCGTACGACCAGGGTCGGCGCGTCGGGCGGACCGGCCTGCGAACCGTCCCAGGCGCGGACGCGCACCGGGAGCGGGACTCCCAGCAACTGTTCGACGAGGGCATGGAGCCGCGGCGCGGCGTCAGCCATGATGCACACCTCCGTGATGGTGATCCCGGAATGTCCTGTCACCACACGTAAACACGGAAGGCTGCGGAGTCCAGTCCCGCGCGCCCGTCACGACACGGCAAAATACATGCACACGACACGGGTTGCCGGGGACGGGCACGCCCCCGGGAACGCCGAAGGGGCCGCCCGCACCACGGATGGCGGGAGGCCCCTTCAGGGGTGTTTCAGCGACCGCAGGTCAAGAGGCCTTGGCCTTCTCGGTCTCGGTCTTCTCGGCGGCCGGCTTCGCGGCGACGGGCGCCGGCGCCGGCTTCGCGGCCTCGTAGAACTCGTCGCGCGGGTTCTCCATCGCGCCGAGCGACACGACCTCGCGCTTGAGGAACATGCCGAGCGTCCAGTCGGCGAAGACGCGGATCTTGCGGTTCCAGGTCGGCATCGCCATGCCGTGGTAGCCGCGGTGCATGTACCAGGCCAGCCGGCCCTTGACCTTGATCTTCATCTTGCCCATGACGACCATGGCGACGCCCTTGTGGAGGCCGAGGCCTGCCACCGCGCCCTTGTTGGCGTGCGCGTACTCCTTCTGCGGGAAGCCCCGCATACCGGAGATCACGTTGTCGCCGAGGACCTTGGCCTGCCGGAGCGCGTGCTGCGCGTTCGGCGGGCACCAGGCGTTCTCGACGCCGGCCTTGCGGGCGGCGACGTCGGGGACCTGGGCGTTGTCGCCGGCGGCCCAGATGTAGTCGGTGCCCTGGACCTGGAGGGTCGGGGCGGTGTCGACGTGACCACGCGGGCCCAGCGGGAGGCCGTAGCGGCTCAGCACCGGGTTCGGCTTGACGCCGGCCGTCCACACGATCGTGTTGGAGTCGACCTCCAGGCCGTTCTTCAGCACGACGTGGCCGTCGACGCAGGAGTCCATCGAGGTGGAGAGGTAGATCTCCACGCCGCGGCTCTCCAGGTGCTCCTTGCCGTACTGGCCGAGCTTGGGGCCGACCTCGGGAAGGATCTTGTCGGCGGCGTCGACGAGGATGAAGCGCATGTCCTCGCGGGACACCGTCGTGTAGTACTTGGCCGCGTCGCGGGCCAGGTCCTCGACCTCGCCGATGGTCTCCGCACCGGCGAAGCCGCCGCCGACGAAGACGAAGGTGAGCGCCTTGCGGCGGATCTCCTCGTCGGTCGTGGAGTCGGCCTTGTCGAGCTGCTCGAGGACGTGGTTGCGCAGGCCGATGGCCTCCTCGACGCCCTTCATGCCGATGCCCTGTTCGGCGAGGCCGGGGATCGGGAAGGTGCGGGAGACCGCGCCGAGCGCGATCACCAGGTAGTCGAAGGGCAGCTCGTACGCCTCGCCGACCAGCGGGGCGATCGTGGCGACCTTGCGGTCCTGGTCGATGGTGGTGACCCGACCGGTGAGCACCTCCGCCTTGGGCAGCACGCGTCGCAGCGGGACGACGACGTGGCGCGGGGAGATGCTGCCGGCGGCGGTTTCGGGGAGGAAGGGCTGGTAGGTCATGTACGACCGGGGGTCGACGACCGTGACGGTCGCCTCGCCGTAGCGCATCTTCTTGAGAATGCGCCGAGCTGCGTACAGGCCTACGTACCCACCGCCTACTACGAGGATCCTGGGACGCTCCGTGGTGCTCATGCCATCGAGTATCCACCCGCTCCAGGGGGGTCGCTCGTGCGCCCCTTCACAAGCTTGTGGAGGGTGTGTGCTATCCTCCGCCGCTCGCGTGATCCAGGTCATGGCGCGGGAAGGCAACCCGCGTGTAGGGAATCGCGTTGTCAATGCCGCGTGAGCTGCCTCTCCGGGTCCGGAAGGCCCCCGTGAGGACCCCGCGAAACGGCTCCCCGAGACCCCCGCGATACGTCCGCGCCCGCCTCTTTTGAACACGTTCACACGGGTACTCGGGCCCCGGAAGGGTCAACGGGGACGCCCGCGTCCTCCGACAGGGCCGAATTCCTTGTGAAGAACTTCACGAACTTTCCGGACGGGGTGCCGTGGAGAACCGTTTCGGGCCGTCAGGACGGCCCCCCGGCACGCTCATACGTCCTTCGACCTGCTCAGCAGAGTAGCCCCACCCCAGCGAAAACGAGGCCCGAGCGAAGGCGCGAGCCAGCCCCGGCGAGGGTTTCGCCGACACCCGGTGCGGCGAGAACAGCAGTACGAAACGAGCGCGCAGGTACCACAGTGGGGGGCTGAGTACCGTGGCCGAGGATCGAGCCGACGCGAGCACACGCGACGGGGGCACACGCGACGCGAGCAGACGCGACGGGGGCTGGTTCGCGAGAGGCAACCAGGCGGCGTGGATCGGCGCCGTGGGCGTCCTGCTCGCCGCCCTGGTCGGCGTCGGAGTGCCCGTCCTGCTCTCCTCCGGGGACGACGACTCAGACGGGGCCGCAGCCCCCACCGCACCGACGACGCCCTCCACCGCGCCCCCCGCATCGACGCCGCTCCCGTCCTCCTCTCCGCCCCCGCCGACTCCCTCCCCGACCTCGGCGGGAAGCGAGCGCTGGCGCGGCACGCTGGTGTTCGACTCGCAGAGCAAGGAACTGGACGGCGAACAGCCCGTCACCCGCAAGTACCAGGCGGGCGACCTGGAGATCAGCGGCTGGCGCGATCACTACTCGATCAGGGGCCTGGGGGCGACCGTGATCTCGCTCTGGCCGGCCGACGCGGCCGCCCTGCCCGGCTACCAGGACTGCGCGGACACCGTCGACGCGGAGGGAGTAGACGACCATCCGCTCGCCAAGGGCATGGTGGTGTGCGTACGCACCAGCGAGGGCAACGTCGCCCGTCTCAGCCTCGTCTCGCTCCCCGGCGAGGGCTCCAGGGCCACGTTCGACGCGGTCGTCTGGACCGCGGAGTGATCCCTGGGCCTGACAGAGGCTCAGCCGCCGGCCTGAGCGCTCCGCCGGAAGTGCCGCGATGTGCCGCGATGTGCCGTCGTTCCGCTGCGGCGCCGTCGTGGCCGGTCGCGCAGTTCCCCGCGCCCCTTCAAAGCGCAGCCGACTTCGCCCGACCCGCCTAGACGCCCTCCGCCACCTTGAAGGCGATGCCGTCGAGGATGTCGTGCTCGCTCACCACAACCTCCTCCGCGCCGATCCGCTCCATGATCGACAGCAGGACCAGCGCGCCCGCCGCGATCACGTCCACCCGGCCCGGGTGCATCGAGGGGACCGCCGCGCGCTCGGCGTGGGTGGAGCGCAGCAGCCACTCGGTGATCTCGCGGACCTTGTCGTGGGAGACCCGGGAGTGGTGGATGGCCGCCGAGTCGTACGCGGGGAGGTGCTGAGCGATCGCCGAGATCGTGGTGACCGAGCCGGCCAGACCGACCAGGGTGCGCGCCTCGCGCAGCGGGACCGTCTCCTCGGCGAGGTCGAGCGCGGCCTCGATGTCGGCGCGCATCGCCGCGATCTGCTCCTGCGCGGGCGGGTCGCTGATCTCCCCGTCCACGACCAGGTGCCGTTCGGTCATCCGCACACAGCCGACGTCGACCGAGCGCGCGGCGCGCACGTGCTCGTCGCCCACGACGAACTCCGTCGAGCCGCCGCCGATGTCCACCACCAGGTAGGGCTTGACGAGGTCCTCGCGGCCCGTGAGCTCCCTGGTGGCCCCGGTGAAGGAGAACTCGGCCTCCTGATCGCCGGTGACGACCTCGGGTTCGACGCCCAGGATGTCGAGCACCCCGCGCACGAAGTCGTCGCGGTTCTCCGCGTCCCGGGAGGCGGAGGTGGCGACGAAGCGCAACCGCTCCACGCCGTGCTCCTTGATGACGGCCGCGTACTCCCGGCAGGCCGCGAAGGTCCGCTCCAGCGCCTCGGGAGCGAGCCGCCCGGTGCGGTCCACCCCCTGCCCGAGGCGGACGATGATCATGCGCCGGTCCAGGTCGACGAGCTCCCCGGTCTCCGGGTCGACATCGGCGACGAGAAGACGAATGGAGTTCGTACCGCAGTCGATGGCGGCGACGCGGGTCATGTGGGTCCTCCGAACTTGCGGAACTTGTCAGCGCCGGCCGGCATCTCCAGCCCGTCCGGCGTTTGAGGACGAGGCCGTTCAGGCCGAAGCGGGGGCCTGGGGGCGGCAGCCCCCGGAGACGGGACGCTCACGCGTCGGAGGCGAGCGTCACGCAAGCCCCCTTGCGCCACCACTCCGGCAGCATCGCCAGCGCCTCGTCCCCGAGCGGATTCACGCCCGGCCCGGCGGCCAGCGAGTGCGCGACCAGCACATGCAGGCACTTCACCCGGTCCGGCATGCCGCCCGCGCTGGGGAAGTTCTTCAGCTCCTCGATCTCGTCGCGGCGCCGGATGTAGTCCTCGTGCGCCGCGCGGTAGGCGGCGGCGAGCTCCGGGTCGGTCGTCAGCCGATCCGTCATCTCCTTCATCACGCCGTTGGCCTCCAGCGTGCCGATCGCCGAGTTGGCCTTCGGGCACGTCAGGTAGTACAGCGTCGGGAAGGGCGTGCCGTCGGGCAGGCGCGGCGCGGTCTCGACGACGTCCGGCTGTCCGCACGGGCAGCGGTGCGCGATCGCGCGCAGGCCGCGCGGCGGGCGTCCGAGCTGCTGCTTGAAGGCCTCGACGTCCGCGTCGGTGGGCTCGGTGCGCGGGGTGGTCGGCGGGGCAGTTTCCATGCCGGTACGAAAATCCCTCTGTCAGTTCAATGCTGTCACTGGTGTCGCTGATATCGCTGGTGTCGCTGCTGTCACTGGTGCCGCTGCTGTCACGGGGAGGCGGCGTCCGACTTGTCGACGCCGTCCCAGACATTCGCGTACCAGGGGCGGTCGGCCGCCCCGAGGTCGGCGCGCGACTGCTTGGCCGCGTCCGGGTCGATCACGACGTAACCGGTCTCGCCGGGCAGGACGTAGTGCAGCCGCAGCCGGATCTGCTGCTCGGCGTAGGCGTCGTCCTGCCAGCGTGCCTTGAGGTCGCGCAGTTGCTCGACGCGCTCGCTGGCCTGCTGCTTCTCGCGTTCCAGGGCGGCGATGTCGGCGCGCTGGGAGACGTACTGGCGCATCGGGTAGGCCAGGGCCACGATCAGCGTGCACAGGACCAGCGCCAGCAGGGCCGCACGGCCGGTGAGGCGGGAGCGGCGGGCCTGGCGCTTGGTCTGGGAGCGGTAGACCCGGGCCGCGGTCTGCTCGCCGAGCAGCTTGATCCTGGTCGCGGTGGAGAAACGGTCCCGGTCCTTCACGGCCATCGGTCTTCCCCGCCTCCCGCTCTCACACGTGCGTACGTCCCCGCACACGGTACGGGACCGGATACGGGGACGTACGTACGACGCCTCTTACGAAGCGATGGGTCAGCCCTTGAAGCTCAGCCCTTGAAGCGCGGGAACGCGCTGCGGCCGGCGTACACGGCGGCGTCGTCGAGGATCTCCTCGATGCGCAGCAGCTGGTTGTACTTGGCGACGCGGTCCGAGCGGGCCGGGGCGCCGGTCTTGATCTGACCGCAGTTCACGGCGACGGCGAGGTCGGCGATGGTGACGTCCTCGGTCTCGCCGGAGCGGTGGGACATCATGCACTTGAAGCCGTTGCGCTGGGCGAGCTCGACGGCGTCCAGGGTCTCGGTCAGCGAGCCGATCTGGTTCACCTTGACGAGCAGGGCGTTCGCGGAGCCCTCCTCGATGCCGCGGGCCAGGCGCTCGGGGTTGGTGACGAAGAGGTCGTCGCCGACGATCTGGACCTTGTCGCCCAGCCGCTCGGTGATGACGTTCCAGCCGGCCCAGTCGTCCTCGTACAGCGGGTCCTCGATGGAGACCAGCGGGTACGCGGAGACGAGCTCCTCGTAGTACTCGGTCATCTCGGCGGCCGAGCGGGACTTGCCCTCGAACTCGTACTTGCCGTCCTTGTAGAACTCGGACGCGGCGACGTCGAGCGCAAGCGCGATCTGCTCGCCGGGGACGTAACCGGCCTGCTTGATGGCCTCGACGATGAGGTCGAGGGCGGCGCGGTTGGACTCCAGGTTCGGGGCGAAACCGCCCTCGTCGCCGAGGCCGGTGGACAGGCCCTTGGTCTTCAGCACCTTCTTGAGGGTGTGGTAGACCTCGGCGCCCCAGCGCAGGGCCTCGGAGAAGGACTCCGCGCCGATCGGGGCGATCATGAACTCCTGGATGTCCACGTTGGAATCGGCGTGCGAGCCGCCGTTCAGGATGTTCATCATCGGCACCGGCAGCAGGTGCGCGTTGGGGCCGCCCAGGTAGCGGAACAGCGGCAGGTCGCTGGCCTCGGAGGCGGCGTGGGCCACGGCGAGCGAGACGCCGAGGATGGCGTTGGCGCCCAGGGAGCCCTTGTTGTCGGTGGCGTCCAGGTCGAACATGGCCTGGTCGATCAGGCGCTGCTCGGTGGCGTCGTAGCCGACGAGCTCCGGGCCGATCTGCTCGATGACGGCGAGGACGGCCTTCTCGACACCCTTGCCGTGGTAGCGGTTGGGGTCACCGTCGCGAAGCTCGATGGCCTCGAAGGCACCGGTGGAGGCGCCGGACGGAACGGCGGCACGACCCGTGCTGCCGTCGTCGAGGCCGACCTCGACCTCGACCGTGGGGTTGCCTCGGGAGTCCAGGATTTCCCGGGCTACGACGACGTCGATGGACGGCACGAGCATCTCCTTCTTGGGATGTGACGCTGGTTGTGCGGGGCGGGTGGGCCGCGATGGGCCCGCGCCGAGCCTTGCGACTAGAGCCTAACCGCCTTCGGGGCGTCGGCAGCCGACCGACCGTCCCGTGGACAAACTGACCGTACCCATTGTTCACACACGGAACAAAGGGAGCGGTCGCCAAAGACCAACAGGAAGTTGCCAACTGGCGAACGAAGCGGGCAGGGGAGGCAGGCAAAGAGAAACCCCGCTCCGGTGCGTACGGGGGAACACGCACCGGAGCGGGGAGCCCGTGGGGACGGGGGGACCCTCACGAGGTCTTCAGTGTGCCGACCTCGCCTGTGAGGGCGCTGTGACTTCCCCGGGAGCCGGGTGTCACTTCAGGAGCCGGAGCTCGGTCCAGGAGCCGGAGCTCACTTCAGGTGCAGCTGCTGGCCCGGGAAGATGAGGTCGGCGTCGTCGACGATGTCCTTGTTCAGCTCGAACAGCTTCTGCCAGCCGCCGGCGACCTTGTGCTGCTCGGCGATGGAGCTGAGGGTGTCGCCCTTGACGACCTTGTACTCGCCGTCGCCCTTCTCGACCTTCTTGCCGGTCGGGGTGGTGACCGTCTTGGATGCGGCCGGACGCTCGGCCGAGCGGGAGGCGCTCTGCTCCTCGGTCGAACGGGTGTCGGCGCTGCTCGACGAGCTGGAGGAGCTGGAGCCGGAGGCGGCGGAGTCGGCGCTGCCGCCGTTGTAGGCGGCGTTGGACAGGCCCGTGCCGCAGACCGGCCAGGCGCCCTTGCCCTGGCCCGCGAGGACCTTCTCGGCGACGGTTATCTGCTGCGCCTTGGAGGCCTGGTCGGCCTGCGCGGCGTACTGCGTACCGCCGTACGCGGCCCAGGTGGAGGCGGAGAACTGCAGGCCGCCGTAGTAGCCGTTGCCGGTGTTGATGGACCAGTTGCCGCCGGACTCGCACTGGGCGACCGCGTCCCACTCGGCGGCGGTGGCGGCGGAGGCGTTGCCGGCCGCCATCAGCGGGGCGGCGATGGCGACACCGGTGACGCCGGCCAGCGCGGCGACGCGGGTGGCCCTGGACGGACGGCGGTGCTTGCCCTTGACGGAAAACAGCATGGTGGATCCCCTCACCGACGCCTGCGAGGTGAGCTGTCGGGTTCGGGCCGTGTGAGTTGCCCGGCCACTCCTCCGTGGGAGGCGTGGCTTCACCCCAAGCCGGATCCGGCGTCAACCGCTGGTTCCGGCGCTTACCTTGGGTCCCCCGCTCCTGCCTACGGCGCTTGACGCGACGACTGTTCCCGGGCGGCCACTGGCAGGACTCGGCGTTGCGACGACCGGGGCTCGGATTGCCGAGCGGCCTTGACCGTAGCCACGCGATCCGCGGAATTTCAAAGACGATCAGGGCTTCTGAGACTCATCCCACACTTTCACCAAACCGGACATTCTGGAGCGAAGTATGACGTGAACTCCCGGCGTTTTTCGGTGCGTTCCTGCCCTATTGGACCGCCGTGTCGAGGGTCTGACCGGGGGCGATGCCGTTCGGGTCGGCGCCGATGAGGTCCCGGTTCTCGGCGTAGAGGGCCCGCCATCCGCCGTCGATGTCAAGGGAGTCGGCGATGGAGGCAAGGGAGTCGCCTTCCTGCACCACATAGGTGACCGCGGCGTGCCGGCCGGCGGAAGCGGCGGAGAGAGCGCTCACGGCGGTGTCGGCCGCAGCGGTGTCGGCCGTGTCGGTGGCGCTCTTCGTCGTGGGGGCCGCGCTCTCGTCGGCGGTCGCGCCGCGGTGCTTGCCGGAGCCGAGCGAGCCGGTGTCGACGAGGCTCCAAGAGCCCGCCTCCTGGACCGAATTGCCCGAGTCGCCCGAATCGCCCGCACCCGAGGCCGACGAGGGGGAGCCGTCGGTCCCGGCGGGGTCGCCCGTGACGGAGGACGAGGGGGACGAAGGAGATGAAGGAGACGAAGGGGACGTCGTGGGCGAACCGGAGGAATCAGCGGACGAGTCGGGCGACTCCGGCGATCCCGCCGAACCGCTGTCGGCGCTCGACGAGCCCGAAGCGTCCGAGGAGCCCGAAGAGCCGGAGGAATCCGAGGAGTCGCCGCCCAGCCCCTTGGACAGGTCGGACAATCCGGACGACGAAGACGAGTCGGACGAGTCGTCCGCCACGCCGGTGTCCACGGCCAGCGCGCCGTTCTCCTGGGTGAGTCCGGAGGTCAGCCCGCAGGTGCCCCACGCGCCGATGTTCTCGGCGGCGAGCAGCTTCTGCGCCACGGCGATCTGCTGGTTGCGGCTGGCCAGATCGGCGCTCGCCGCGTAGTCGAGCCCGCCGTACGTCTCCCATTCCTTCTGGGTGAGGCTCAGGCCGCCGTGCTCGCCGCCCTTGTCGGCGCTCCACGAGCCGCCGGTCTCGCACTGCGCCACCTTGTCCCACACCGTGCCCTCGGCGGCGCTCGCGCCGGAGGCGGCCAGCAGCGGGATGGCGATGGCGGACCCGGTCACTCCGGCCGCGACGAGGAGGGCCGGAGCCTGACGGGGGCGACGATGACGACCGTTCCCGGAGAGCATGCGAGGGCCTTTCTCTGGACAGCAGTAACCGGCGCGACGCGTGCGACTGACATATCGCGCTGACGAGTGAACGTATCGGCATACGATCACTTGTCACAAGTTCATGCCGCGCAGATCACGTGAAGATCACAGAGTTGAGGGTCGGTCACCTTTGCTTCGCCGCACGGTCACACTACGGCTGACATCCGATCAGATACGCACGGAACTGAACTCGACCGGAAGCGTCCGCAGCCCGCGCATGATGAGCCCGCCACGCCATCTCAACTGGGCCGGGTCCACGGCCAGTCGGAGGTCGGGCAGCCGGGTGAGCAGCGCGGCCAGCGCGGTCTGGCCCTCCAGCCGGGCCAGCGGAGCGCCCAGGCAGTAGTGGAGGCCGTGGCCGTAGCCGAGGTGTTGATTGTCACGGCGGGACAGGTCGAGGCGGTCGGGGTCGGCGAAGCGGGCCGGATCGCGGTCGGCGGCCGCCAGGACGACGAGGACGGGGTCGCCCGGCGCGATGTCCTGCCCGCCGAGGCTGAGCGGCTCGGTCGCGAACCGCCAGGTGGCGAGCTCCACGGGGCCGTCGTAGCGCAGCAGTTCCTCGACGCCGGTCTCCAGGAGGGTGCGGTCGCCGTCGTCCTCGGTCAGCGACCGCTGGAGACGTTCGCGCTGCTCGGGGTGGGTGAGGAGGGCGTAGGTGCCGTTCCCGATGAGGTTGACGGTCGTCTCGAAGCCCGCGAACAGGAGGATGAAGGCCATGGCCGCGGCCTCGTTCTCGGTGAGGTGCTCGCCGTGGTCGGAGGCGCGGATGAGGCCGGAGATGAGGTCCTCGCCGGGCGCGGGCTCGGCCGGCAGCTCCGCGCGCTTGCGGTGGATGAGCTCCAGCAGATAGCCGCGCATCTTCTTCACCGACCGCGCGACCCCGCCCCGCGGCCCTCCGCCGTGCCGGATCATCATCCCGGCCCAGTCGCGGAAGTCGTCCTGGTCCTCGCGGGGGACGCCCAGGAGGTCGCAGATGGCGTAGATGGGGAGCGGGAAGGCGAAGTCGTGGATGAGGTCGGCCTCGCCGTCGGCCGCGAACCGGTCGATGAGCTGATCCGTCAACTCCTGTACCCGTGGCGCGAACTCGGCGACCCGGCGGGGGGTGAACGCCTTGCTGACGAGCCGGCGCAGCCGGGTGTGGTCCGGCGGGTCGATGTTCAGCAGATGCGTCATCAGCTCGGCCTTGCGCTCACCGGGGATGCCGGTCTTGCCCTTGGCGTGCGCGGGTTCGTCGTGATGCGCGGGGTTCTTGGAGAGCCGCTGGTCGGCGAGCGCCTGCTTCGCGTCGCCGTAGCGCGTGACCAACCAGGCCTCGACGCCGCTGGGCAGTTCGGTCCGATGCACGGGCGCGTGCTCCCGGAGCCAGGCGTAGGCGGGGTAGGGGTCGGTGGCGAACTCCCAGGTGAAGAGTTCCGGGGCGGGCGGGGCGTCGGGCAGGGCATCGGGCCGGTCGTCGGGCCGGGCGTCCGCCGTGGGGTGGGGCTGGTCGGTCACTCCTTGACGGTAGCGGTGTTCACGACGAGCGCCTGCGCCTCGCATCGGTGTTCGCGGTGAGCGCCGCGCGCACCGGGGCGCAGCGGCCGGCTCAGGAACTCACCTGTTCGCCTGCGCACCTGCGCACCTGCGCACCTGCGCACCTGCTCACGTGACTACTCCTGCACGCCTTCGGCGCCCCTGATCGCGTCCCGGTAGGCGCGGGCCGCCGCTCTCAGCGCCGCCTCCGGATCCACGCCCTCGGCCTCCGCCCGGGCCGCCAGGGCGAGCAGTTCGTAGCCGATGCCGTCGGAGGCGGGGAGGGGCACCTCCAGTCCGGCCGTCCGCACGCGCGACGACAGCTTCGCCGCGAGCGCGAGGCCCGGCTGACCGAGGGGGACGCCGTCCGTCACCGACTCCCGCTGCTTCTCTATCGCCTTCGTGCGCAGCCAGTGCGCCTTGACCTCCTCCGGGGTCGTGGCCGTCTCGTCGCCGAAGACATGGGGATGGCGGTGGATGAGCTTGGCGACGATCGTGCCCGCGACGTCGTCGATGGAGAACGGGGAGTCCGGGTCCTCCTCCGCGATCCGGGCGTGGAAGACGACCTGGAGCAGGACGTCGCCCAGTTCCTCGCGGAGTTCGTCGCGGTCGCCGTCCTCGATCGCCTCGACGAGTTCGTAGGACTCCTCGATGCCGTACTTGGCGAGACCCTTGTGGGTCTGCTGCGACGACCACGGGCACTCGGCGCGGATGCGGTCCATGACCTGGACGAGGTCGAGGAGCCGGGCGCCGGGGAGGTCGTAGGAGGCGGGGAGCAGCTCCAGCTCGGGCATCGCCACGCGGCCGGAGCCGGCCAGCCGGGCCAGGCCGTCGGTGAGGGCCGGTTCGCCCTCGCCGGTCGCCACGACCACCACCGTGCCGCCGTCGGCACAGGCGGCGATCAGTTCCTCGGCGGTCGGGGAGATCTCCTCGACCGCAAGGCCCGCGTCGCGCAGATAGGGCAGCTGCGGATGCGCGCCGTCCGCGCACAGCACCCGGTCCGCCGCGCGCAGCGTCTGCCAGGCGGGCCAGGACAGCAGGCCGGGGGCGACGCGATGGCTGGTGGTGAGCAGGACGACGCGGCCGGGGTCGTCGACGGCGGCGGAGCTGGTTGCGTTCACCCCTCGAACGTAACGCACGCCACCGACAGCCCCGCGATCATTCGCACGGACGTTCCATCGGACGTTCCATCGGACGCTCCGTCACGTCGTCGCATCGCCGTATCACCGTGCCGTCACGTCGTCGTCTGGGTCCCCGACGCGGTGACCTCTCGTACCCACGGCGTCTTCGCGTCGACGCGGGCCACTTTCTGCGCGTCCCAGTCGCCGTAGCGCGGGTTGAGGTCGACGCCGAGGGCCTTGGACGCCTTGGACAGCGCGCTCCAGAAGGCCGGCTGGCTGGTGTCCGTGCCGAGGCCGGTGGCGAGTTTCTGCGCCTCCAGCTGGAGGCGCAGGTTCTCGTCGAGACGCTGCGGCGGGATGCCGTACTGCTGAAGCCAGGCCGTCTCCAGGCCCTGCGCGCCGCCCGCCTGCTGTTCCAGGCCGGCCCGCAGCGCCTGCACCTCGCGGGGGGTGACGGTGACGCCCGCGTCCTCGGCCGCGCGGTGCAGCACCCGGTCCAGGACCATGCCGTGCAGGGTGTCCCGGGTGAGGGTGCCGGTCTGGGCGACGGCCTGCGCGTACTGCGCGTCGTCGGTGACCGCGGCGCGCTGGGCCGTGCGCACCTCGTTCACCCGGCTCTCCAGCTGGGCGACGGTGATCCGCTGGCCGCCCACGACGGCCGCCGCGCCGGGATGCGCGTCGTTCCCGCAGGCGGTCAGGAGGGGGGCGGCCGCGATCGCGGCGGACAGCAGGAGCGCGGTGCGACGACGACGGCGGTGCAAGGAAGCCTCCCGAGGAGATTGTGCGACGGGGCACAAGGTCTTGCGGTGATCGATGGTAGGCAGTGGGGCGGCTGGGGCCAACCCATTCGACCAACGATTCACCAGGACTTCCGGCACCGCCGCGCCCCGCGGGTGGTGTGGTTCAGCCGATGATGGCGACCGGGGCGTCCCACGCGTCGCGGTCCACGGTGATCGTGTAGCCGCCGCGGGTCTCCTTGCTGTTGACCATGTACTGGTGGCCTCGGCTGTGGTTCGTGTACTGGGTGGCGCCCCACGGCCAGTCCGTGGTCGTGGTGTTCTTGTTGTCCCACAGCGCGTACCACAGGTTGCCCGGCAGGTCCGTCTTGTTCGTGGCGGTGGCGATCGCCTTGGCGCTGGAGCTGCTGAAGCCGTAGTAGCCGGCGCGGTACGTCTTGGCGCGCAGCGTCTTGGTGAAGGAGCGGACATACGTCAGCACGGCGTCGTTGCACGCCTTGTCCGTGATGTCGTAGGGCTCCATGTCGAGGTAGATCGGGCTGCCGGCCTTCATGCCGAGCGCGGCGGACTTGGCGACCGCGTCCGCGCCGTCGGTCGCGCCGAGGGAGGCGGCCGTGGCGGCGGTGAGCTTCTCGGGGCTGGAGCCGGTCTGGCAGAACGGCTGGGCGCCGACGTAGATCGGGATGAGCTTCATCCCGGTCGCGTTGACCGACTTCACCCAGGAAGCGGTCAGGTTGGGCTGGTTGCAGCCCCGGTTCTTGCCGCCGACGTAGACGGCCGCGGCCCCGTAGAAGCCGTTGCTCTTCCAGGCCTTCATCGCGGCCAGCGAGGGCGCGGTGCAGGTGTCGAACGCGGTGCCGGTGTACGTCTTCTGCGCGGGCCAGACGGTGGCCGCCATCGACGTCTGCGCCGCTATCCCGGCCCCCGCGAGGACGGCCGCGCCGGCCACGCCCCACGTGATGTATCTGCGCTTTCTGGACTGCCGGTGCTCGGCCATCCCCCACCCCATCGTTCGTTTACGTCTTCGTCTGTGTCTTCGTGCGTGTCTTCGTGCACGTCTTCGTGCGTGTCCTGGTGTGTGCCGCGCTGAAGTCCCCTGTTCCGGAGCGACGATACGGTCTCGACTCGACGTACCGGACCGGACCGGAAACGGATCGCACCGTAACCCGCGGCGCCCCTGCGCCCGGGAAACACAGGTCCCACAGAGCGACAAGATTCGCTCATGTCACAGTAAAGAAGCGAGGCCCTGGCACGGCCTGACGGTGTCCTACTCTTGCCCCCTGGTGACTTGGGGGGCGACACATGACGATGCCGACGACTGCGACGACGGCTACGGGCTCGGAGAGACGGCTCGAAGCCGGCTGGTTCCAGCGGCTCGCCTGGGTGGTCCTGGTGTGGGGCTCGCTGGGCTTCCTGGTCTGGCTGCCCTTCCTGTACGTGGCGATCCGCCGCCGGCTCGCCTCCGACTGGGCGGCCTTCGCCTCGTTCACGCTGTACGAGTGCGTGGTCCTGGTCTGGGCGGCGGTCTCGAAGAACGACGACGCGGACCTCGTCCTGGGCATCACCGTGCTGGTGACCCTGCTGACGGCGACGATGCTGCTGCTGTTCGCGATGTTCGACAAGCGGGCGTGGGCCACGGGCCCGTCGACCGGCCTGGCGACCGGCCCGGCATACGGAACGGGCCAGCCGAACCCCTACCAGCAGGGGTACCCGTACGGGCAGTGACCCGTGCCGGAGCGAAGTTCAGGAGCGGGGTTTCGTTGCGGTGTTCCGGAGCGGTGTTCCGGAACGGTGTTCAGAACGTCGCGGCCTCGTCGGGCCGGCTCGATTCGGTCAGTCGGTCGCCGAGGTGGCTGCGTCTGTACAGGACCCGGCGTCCGTCGCGTGCCCGGGTGACGAGCCCCGTCGCGTGGAGCACGCGCAGCTGCTGGGACACGGCGCTCGGCGTCACCCGGAGGCGGCGGGCGATCTCGACCGTGGCGAGCGGCTCTTCGAGCAAGGTGAGCAGTCTTGCCCTGGGTGCGCCCAGCAGTGCCGTGAGGGCCGTCGCGTCGGCGGCCGGCGGTGTGGCCCACAGGGTGGCCACACCCCGGCTCGGATAGACGAGCCGGGGCGGCTCTTCCGGACCGACCGGAGGCGCCGGTTTGTGCGCGAACACGGACGGCAGGAGCAGCAGACCACGGCCGGACGCGGCGACGCGATGCCTGCCGATCATCTTGTCGATGTGCAGGACGCCGTCGTGCCAGCGCACGTTCGGGTGCATGTCCGCGAACAGCAAGCGGGCCCCGCCCACCGCCAGTTGCCGCGCCCGGTAGGTCATGTCGGCTTCGAGAAGCAGCCGCATCCGCCGCCACTCCGGCTCGATGGCCGCCTCCCAGAACTGCCGCAGCAGCTCGCACACGGCATCACGTAGTCCGAGGACGGATGCGTCGTCGGCCGCAGTGGCGTCGTGCAGAGGTGCGGGAAGCCGGTCGGGGGCATGTGCGGTCACCAGGTCATGGCGCACCCGCGCGGGGGACGCCTGGCGGACTACGGCCAGCTGCTCCGCGAAGGTCGGCGCGAAGCCCGTGGGCTGCGGGGTCAGGAAGTCGGGGATCGTGCGCCTGCGGGCAACCAGGGACATCAGCAGCCCGGTGTCGAGGGCGCCGATCCTGCCGAGCACTGCCCTGCGCCACGGGAGGTGCAGCGCGGACAGCCCCGGATCCTGGAGGACCCGTAGGCTGAGCAGAGTCTCGTGCACGGGCGACAGGGCGAAGCGCGTGTCCGCGAGGTCCTCGACACCCAGCACAAAGCTGATCATTAAGCGAGAAGCTACATCGATTGGCGACGCAACGTCGATGCCGTGGACTTCCGGCATGACACACACACCTCCTCCTTCACGTCGTCACCTCTACGTCGCCGGCGGGCCGGTGGGCCAAAGATGATGAGCCGTCGGACGACCCTGATCCTGGCCCTGACCTGCGCGGTGGCCGTCGGCAACATCTACTTCCCCCAAGCGCTCATCCCCTTGATCGCCGCAGGACTGCACACGTCTCCCGATGCGGCCTCCCTGGTCGTGACCGCCACTCAGGCCGGCTACACGACCGGAATATTCCTGCTGGTACCCCTCGGTGACCGGCTCCCGCACCGCTCGTTCCTCGTCGCCCTGCTCGCTCTGACCGGCCTGGCCCTGCTCGCCGCGGGCTGCGCCCCCACGCTGACACTGCTCATCGCCGCCGGCGCCCTCATCGGCCTCACCACCGTGGCCGCTCCGCTCATCGGCCCGCTGGCCGCCGGACTGGTCGCCGACGACTGCCGCGGAGCCGTGATCGGCACCCTGCTGAGCGGGTCGATCGGCGGCATGCTGCTCGCTCGCACCTTCAGCGGGGCACTCGGCGAATGGCTGGGATGGCGGGTCCCCTACCTGGTCGCCGCGGCCGTCACCCTGCTGCTCGCAGGCGTTCTGGCCCGCACGGTGCCCGACACGACGCCACCCTCCCGTCAGCCGTACCCGGCCCTCCTGGCCGAGCCGCTGCGCCTGCTGCGCACCGAGCCCGAACTGCGCCGCTCCTGCTTCTACCAGGCGACGGTCTTCGCCGGCTTCTCTGCCGTGTGGACCTGCCTGGCGCTCCTCCTCACCGGCCCGGCCTACGGCCTCGGCGCCCAGGCCGTGGGGCTGCTCGCCCTGGTCGGCGCAGCGACCATGCTCTGCACACCGCTCGCCGGACGCCTGGTGGACCGCCACGGACCCGACCGGATGAACCTCGTCTGCCTGCTCGCGGTCCTCGCCGCCGCCGCGGTCCTGGCCGCGGGCGCCCGGGGCAGCGCAGTGGGACTGGCCGCCCTGGTCACCGGCACGCTGCTGCTCGACATCGCCATGCAGTCAGGCATGGTCGCCAATCAGGCCCGGGTCTACGCGCTGCGTCCCGACGCCCGCAGCAGGCTCAACACCGCCTATATGACCTGCGCCTACCTGGGCGGCAGCGGAGGTTCCTGGCTCGGGGTGCACGCCTACGGCCAGGCCGGGTGGCACGGTGTGTGTGCGCTCCTGGCGCTGCTCGCCGCACTCGCCCTCGGCCGGCACCTCCTCGCTCTGGCGAGAAGCAGCCGGACTCCGCTCCTCGCGTTGCTCACAGCGCCGGTCAAGCGCCGCCGCACTGGCGCAGCATCATCTGCTTGTCCGCCGTCGTGACCGGCAGTTCGTACTTGAGGGACACCTGGGCGAACCGCACCGCGTACGAGCAGCGGATCTGCTTGTTCGGCGGAAGCCACGCCGCCGGGCCCGAGTCGCTCTTGGAACCGTTGGTCGACCCCGATACCGGCAGAAGATTCAAGGGATCGTTCGCTATCTGCTCGCGCTTGGCCTTGGACCACCGCGAGGCGCCCATCTGCCAGTCGTAGGACAACGGCATCACATGGTCGATCTGGACCTTGGTCGCCTGCGTCTTGCGCCACTCGATCGTCGTGCCGGTATACGGGTCGTCGAGGGTCATGGAGATGACCACGCAGTCGGAGCCCGCCTTGAAACGCAGGTCCTGACCATCGCGCTTTATAAGATCGTTTCGAGTGTCGCAGCCGTTGTGCGCCAGCGGGACGCCGTCGACGGAGTCCATCCACGCATAGCCGAACTTGTCACGGTCGTAGCCGGTCTTCGGGCCGCGGCCCTTCGTGGCCACCTTTTCGATCAGCGCCCGAGCCTTGCTCTTGTCCTCCGCCGAAGTCAGCGGAGCAAGCCCGGGCTTCGTTCCCTCGGGATTCGCCAGCGGACCGACCGCCCGCCCGTCGGACGCGGTCGGCGTCGAGCCCGCGGCAGGGCCTCCCACGTCAGGGGCCTCGCACCCGGTCACAAGCAGCAAGGCCACCACCGCCCCGACCGCCGACGGCACAGCCACCGACGGCACAGCCCGGCGGCCGCACCCGCCCGCCCCACCCCTCAGCCGCTTCACGCGCCCTCCCCCTTGCTCGCCCACTGCCACCCCGCACAGGGCGGATTCCCCCGACGACGTCTCGCACACACGGTAGCGAGGGGGCGCTCGGAGGCAGCCGGGAGGTCCAGACCACAGCCCCCTCAAGTGGGCATCTCTCTCATCTCGGGAATATCGTCAATGGTGAGTCACCCCCGGAAGGAGCTCTGGATGGGCATCTTCGACAGGTTCAAGAGCAACAAGGCGGCACACGGCAAGGCAAGGGACATGTCCGACGCCGCGGAGAAGCAGGTCAACGAGAAAACGGGCAACAAGTACGAGTCCCAGGTCGACTCCGGACAGCAGAAGATGCACGAGCGGCTCGGCATGGACGAGGACCGGCCCGACAAGCCCTAGCCTGCCCGCCTGCCCGAAACCTCGACTCCACCCGTGGACGCCTGCCGGCGTCACCCAGCGCGTTCCACGCCGTCCGCAGAGAGCCACACCCTGCGGGCGGCTTCACTCCGTCCGACGGGACCCAGGCGTTCAGACCTTGCCGATGCCCAGCGTCGACTCCGAGGGCAGCAGGCCCGAGCCGATGACCGCGACCCAGTAGTCGCCCAGGAGGGCGGCGAGGCGCTCGGTGGACTCCGGCCCCAGGACCTGCCAAGGGCCGAGCGCCAGCCGGTCGGTGTCCTCTTCGATGCGGCGGCGCAGCTCTTGGCCCTGCTCCGTGGCCGCATCGCCGTCCGGCTCGATCAGGCCTCTGGCCGCCAGACGCTCATGCGCCGCCGCCCACTCCTCGCGGGTCCAGCCGCGGCTCTCGAAGCGCTCGACGGAGGCGGCGCCTATCGCCGCGAAGGACACCAGCGCCTCGGTCGGGTCGAGACCGGCGACGAGCAGGGCGGACAGGTGGCCGTCGCCACGGTGCTCGCGCAGGACGGTGGCCGCCCGCCAGAGCTGGAGATGCGGTTCGCTCGGCCACTCCAGAGCGGCGTTGGCCGCGGCGAGCGGGCGGCCTGCAGTGACCGCGGCCTCAGCGGCGCGGCGGGCGAGGACGGCGGCCTCGGCCAGTCCGGGACGGTCCATCAGGTCGCCGAACAGCCTGCGATACACCCGGTCGACGCCGCGCAGTCGCGCCGCCAGGACGGCTTCGGGGTCGGCGACCTTCCAGGCGTCGTCCATGTACCGGGCGACCGTGCCGGGCCGGAAGCTGTAGAACGCGGAGGTCACCGCCTCGGCGCTCACCGGACCCAACGGGGCCGCGCGGAGCGGGAAGTAGTTCACCCAGCGGTCCTCGGCCGAGTAGCCGAGCGCGCCGGCCTCCTCGAAGACCTCCGGCGCGAAGTACAGCACCGCGTGCAGCGGCTCCAGCAGATGCCAGAGCCTGCGCGCCTGGGCCGGCTCGACCAGCCCGCGCTGCTCGCGATGCCCGTACTGCTCGCGCCGCTCTTCCTGCCTGACTACCTCGTTCTCGGACATGGCGTCTCCCCCGTCTCGTTCGGCATCCGCCCACAACTTGACACTGACAAGATTGCCCGACCCCCGCGAACTTGTCAATGCCTAGATGCGGCGTACGCTGCTGTCCATGACCGACCGCCCCTACCACCACGGCGACCTGCGGCGTGCCATCCTCACCGCCGCCCTCGACGCCATCGCCACCGACGGCCCCGCCGGGCTGAGCCTGCGCGATCTCGCCCGCCGGGCCGGCGTCTCACACGCGGCGCCCGCTCACCACTTCCGCGACCGCACCGGTCTGCTGACGGCGATCGCGGCGGAGGGCTTCGGCCTGCTCGCGGCCACGATCAAGGAGGCGGCCGACCTGAAGGACGCGGGCGTGCGCTATGTCCGCTTCGCCCGCGAACACCCCGCCCACTTCCAGGTGATGTTCACGCCCGGACTCCTGCGGGCCGACGACCTCGAACTCACCACGGCCCGCGCCCTGGCCGCCGACGCCCTGCGCACCGCCGTCTCCCACATCCGCCCCGAGGGCGGCGCGGCCGACGACCGCCTCGCCGGAATCGCCGCCTGGTCGATGGCCCACGGCTTCGCCACGCTCCTCCTCGGCCACAACCTCGACGACGCGATGGCCGGGCGGGACCCCGAAGAGGTGTTCCGAACCCTGGCAGGCATGCTGTTCCGGTCCCCGTAGCCCGCGAAAATCTCGTACCGCCGTCGCCACGGGCGCCGGTACCGGCATCGGTCGTGCCACGGCCCATGCCTTCGCCGCGCTGCGAGCGTGCGTGATCGCCGCGGGCCGGCGGGCGGCGCACCTCGCCGAGACCGCCGCCCACGCCGCTGACCGCATCGTCCCGCTCGCCGTTGAACATCACGGCCGAGGACGGCCCGGCCACCGTCCACCGAGTGCCTGGGCGCCTACGCACGCGCCCCCGTGCAGCCCCAGCTCGCGACGAACCTGAGCGCTTCCGTTCTGCTCACCCGAGCCGAAGCCGCCGTAGCCGCCCCGGCCGCGGCGTCTACGACCCCAGTACCGTCGCCAGGAACTCGCCCACCCAGCCCAGCAGTTCCCTTCCGACCAGTGGTTTGCCGCCGACCCTCGTGGGCTTGGGGCGCGGTACGAGGATCTGGTGCACGGCCGGCTTGATGACCGAGCCGGGGTACACCCGCTTCAGCCGCAGCTCCTGCGACTCGCGCAACTCCACCGGCGCGAAGCGGATGTTGGCGCCCTGGAGCACGATCTCGCCGACGCCACACGCGCGTGCCAGCATCCGCAGGCCGGCCACCAGCAGCAGGTTCTCCACCGGTTCGGGCAACTTGCCGTAGCGGTCGACGAGTTCCTCGCGGACGGCCTTGACGTCGTCCTCCGAGTTGGCGGAGGCGATGGAGCGGTAGGCCTGCAGCCTGAGCCGTTCGCCGGGCGCGTAGTCGTGCGGGACGTGCGCGTCGACGGGCAGCTCGATCTTGACCTCGAGCGGCGGCTCCTCCTCGATCTCGCCGGTCTCCAGCTGGCGCCGGTAGTCCGCGACGGCCTCGCCGACCATCCGCACGTACAGGTCGAAGCCGACGCCCGCGATATGACCGGACTGCTCGCCGCCCAGGAGGTTGCCCGCGCCGCGGATCTCCAGGTCCTTCATCGCCACGTACATGCCCGCGCCCATCTCGGTGTGCTGGGCGATGGTCGCGAGCCGCTCGTGCGCGGTCTCCGTGAGGGGCTTCTCCGGCGGGTAGAGGAAGTAGGCGTAACCGCGTTCCCGGCCGCGACCCACCCGCCCGCGCAGCTGGTGCAGCTGGGACAGGCCGAAGGTGTCCCCGCGCTCCACGATCAGCGTGTTGGCGTTGGAGATGTCGATGCCGGACTCGACGATCGTCGTCGAGACGAGCACGTCGAACTTCTTCTCCCAGAAGTCGACGACGACCTGTTCCAGCGCGGTCTCCGACATCTGGCCGTGGGCGGTGGCGATGCGCGCCTCGGGCACGATCTCGCGCAGTCGCGCCGCCGCGCGGTCGATGGACTCGACGCGGTTGTGGATGTAGAAGACCTGGCCCTCGCGCAGCAGTTCACGGCGGATGGCGGCGCCGATCTGCTTCTGCTCGTAGGGGCCGACGAAGGTGAGCACCGGGTGGCGCTCCTCCGGGGGCGTGGTGATCGTCGACATCTCGCGGATGCCGGTGACCGCCATCTCCAGGGTGCGCGGGATGGGCGTGGCGGACATCGTCAGGACGTCGACGTTCGCGCGGAGCTTCTTCAGCTGCTCCTTGTGCTCGACGCCGAAGCGCTGCTCCTCGTCGACGATGACCAGGCCGAGGTCCTTGAACTTCGTCTCGGAGGAGAACAGCCGGTGGGTGCCGATGACGACGTCCACGGAGCCCTCGCGCAGGCCCTCCAGGGTCGCCTTCGCCTCGGTGTCGGTCTGGAAGCGGGAGAGGGCCTTCACGCTCACCGGGAACTGCGCGTACCGCTCGCCGAACGTGCCGAAGTGCTGCTGCACGAGAAGGGTCGTCGGCACGAGGACGGCGACCTGCTTGCCGTCCTGGACGGCCTTGAAGGCGGCGCGGACGGCGATCTCCGTCTTGCCGTAGCCGACGTCGCCGCAGATCAGCCGGTCCATCGGGACCGTCTTCTCCATGTCGTCCTTGACCTCGGCGATGGTGGTGAGCTGGTCAGGCGTCTCCGCGTAGGGGAAGGCGTCCTCCAGCTCGCGCTGCCAGGGGGTGTCCGTGCCGAAGGCGTGCCCGGGGGCGGCCATCCGGGCCGAGTACAGCTTGATGAGGTCGGCGGCGATCTCCTTGACGGCCTTCTTGGCGCGCGCCTTGGTCTTCGTCCAGTCCGCGCCGCCGAGCCGGTGCAGGGTGGGGGCCTCGCCGCCGACGTACTTGGTGATCTGCTCCAGCTGGTCGGTGGGGATGTAGAGCCGGTCGCCGGGCTGGCCGCGCTTGGCGGGGGCGTACTCCACGACCAGGTACTCGCGCGTGGCGCCCTGGACCGTGCGCTGCACCATCTCGATGTAGCGGCCCACGCCGTGCTGCTCGTGGACGATGTAGTCGCCCGCCTCCAGGGTGAGCGGGTCGATGGTCTTCCTGCGGCGCGCGGGCATGCGCGCGCCGTCCTTGCCGGCCGCCTTCTGGCCGGACAGGTCGGTCTCGGTGAGGACGGCGAGGCGCAGCGCGTGGTCGACGAAGCCGTAGTCGATCGAGCCGCAGGACACGTGCACGAGGGAGGGGCCGAGGTCGGTCAGGTCGGCGTCCAGCCGGGCCGCGACGCCTTCACCGCCGAGCACCTCGACCGTGCGGGCCGCCGGGCCGTGCGCCTCGGTGACGAAGACGACGCGCCAGCCTTCGGCGAGCCAGCCCTTGGTGTCCGCGAGGGCCTTCGCGGTGTCGCCGCGGTAGGTCTCGGGGGCGTGCATGCCGAGCTTGAGGGTGTCCGCGTCGAGCTCTTCGTCCGCCGCGAACGGCGACACCGACCACCACATCATGTTCAGCTCGCGCGCGTGGTCGCGGACGTCCGCGATGGACCACAGGGAGGCCGCGCCGACGTCGATGGGGGCCTCGCCGCCGCCGGCGGTGGCCGCCCACGACGCCTGGAGGAACTCCTGCGAGGTCGCGACGAGGTCGGCGGCACGCGTGCGTACCCGCTCGGGATCGCAGACGACGGCCATCGCGCCCTCGGGCAGGACGTCGATCAGCAGCTCCATGTCGTCGACGAGCACCGGGGCCAGCGACTCCATGCCCTCGACGGCGATGCCCTCGCCGATCTTGCCGAGCAGCTCGCCCAGCTCGGGATGCTGCTCGGCGAGGGCACGCGCACGCGTGCGCACCTCTTCCGTCAACAGAAGTTCACGGCAGGGCGGGGCCCACAGGCCGTGGTCGGCGACTTCCAGGGAGCGCTGGTCGGCGACCTTGAAGTAGCGGATCTCCTCGACGTCGTCGCCCCAGAACTCGATGCGCAGGGGGTGTTCCTCGGTGGGCGGGAACACGTCCAGGATGCCGCCGCGCACGGCGAACTCGCCGCGCTTCTCGACGAGCTCCACGCGCGCGTAGGCGGCCGCGGCGAGGGCTTCGACGATCGCGTTCAGATCGGCGCTCTGACCGGTGCGCAGGGCCACCGGTTCCAGGTCGCCGAGGCCCTTGACCTGCGGCTGGAGCACCGAGCGGACCGGGGCGACGACGACCGAGACCGGGCCGGTCTCCGGGTCGTCGGGACGCGGGTGGGCGAGGCGGCGCAGGATGGCGAGACGGCGGCCGACGGTGTCGCTGCGGGGGCTGAGGCGCTCGTGCGGGAGCGTCTCCCAGGAGGGGTACTCCACGACGCCGTCCGGGGGGAGCAGCGAGCGCAGGGCGGCGGCCAGGTCCTCGGCCTCGCGGCCGGTGGCGGTGACGGCGAGCACCGTGCGGGCGCTTCCGCGGGCGAGGGCGGCGATCGCGAAGGGGCGGGCCGCCGGGGGGCCGACCAGGTCGATGTGCATGCGGTTGCCGTCTGCGGCCGCGGGGATCGCTTCCGCGAGGGCGGTGTCCTTGACGACGGCGTCGAGCAGACCGTGCAGGCTCATGGAGGGCTGTTCCGTCCGAGGGGTCGGGGGCGGGGCTTGTTGCTGGCAACGCGAAGGGCCCGACGCGTGTCACGGGCCGGGGGTGTCCAGGGTACGACGGGGCGCTGCGGTTCGCCGGGGGCTGTGGACAACCCCTGGGGACGGTGAGGGGCGCGGCGGGCGACGAAGGGGGGCAACGAAACCCGGCATCGAGAAGACCCCCGTCCGTCTCGATGCCGGGTCGTTGCCCCTGTGGGCTCCGGTCAGTCCGTGGCGATCGCGTTCAGCACGTTCATGCGGCCCGCGCGGAACGCCGGGATCAGTGCCGCGAACAGGCCCACGAACGCGGAGCCGATGAACACGCCGATGATCGTCGGCCACGGGATGTCGAGGACGTCCAGGCCCTGCAGGGCGAGGAGCTGCTGGGCGGTGGCGCCCCAGCCCATGCCCAGACCGAGGCCCAGGAGGGCGCCGAAGAGGGCGATGACGACCGACTCCATGCGGATCATGCGGCGCAGCTGACGGCGGGAGAGGCCGATCGCCCGCATCAGGCCGATCTCCCTGGTGCGCTCCACCACCGACAGCGCCAGGGTGTTCACCACACCCAGGATCGCGACGATGATCGCGAGGGCGAGCAGGCCGTAGATCAGGTTCAGCAGCTGGCCGATCTGGTCCTTGAGCTGCTGCTTGTAGTCGGTCTGATCGCGGACCGTGTACTGCGGGTAGTCGTGCAGAGCGGCCTTGACCGAGGTGTAGGCGGCGTCCTGCTGCCCCTCCTTCGCGGTCGCGAAGACCAGCGCGTCCAGCGGCAGCTTGTCGGCCGGGACGTACTTCTTCAGAGTGGCGATGGAGGTGTACATCGCGCCCTGGTCGATGACGACGTCACTACTGGTGATCGCGCGGACCGTCAGCCGTGCGGTGGAACCGTCCCGGAAGGCCACGGAGATCTCGGAGCCGAGGCTGATCTTGTGGTCCTCGGCGAACTTCTCGTGGACGGACATCGAGTCGGGACGGTAGGCGTCGGCGAGGTTGCCGGCGACCGTCTCGGTGCGCAGGTCGGTCGCGTAGGTCGGGTCGGCGGCGGTGATCGCCGTCTTGTCGGTCGTCTTGCCGTCGGGGGTGGTGAAGTCGGCCTCGGTCGGCTTGTACTCGGTGACCCGCGCCAGCTCCGGCGTCGCCTTGATGGCCTGCACCGCCTGCGGGGTCATGAGCTGGCCGCTGTCGCTCTGGATGATGAAGTCCGTGCCGACGCTGCTGTCCAGCTCTTCCGTGGCCGAGGCGACCAGGGAGGAGCCGACCACCGACAGACAGGCCACCAGCGCGAGGCCGATCATCAGGGCCGCGCCCGTGGCGCCGGTGCGGCGCGGGTTGCGCAGCGCGTTGCGCTCCGCCATCCGTCCGACGGGTCCGAAGGCCCGCAGGACGACCGCGCCCAGCACCCGGACCACCACACCCGCCAGCAGCGGGCCGATCACGACGAAGCCGAGCAGGGTGAGCACCACGCCCAGGCCGAGCCAGAGCGAGCCCTGTGCGGCCTTGTCGGCGGCGCTGGCGAGGTAGAGGCCGAGGACGCCGCCGCCGGTCAGCAGCAGGCCGATGGCGGCCCGTACGGCGCCCGCCTTGGCGTCGGCCGGGGCGCCCGCGTCGCGCAGCGCGGCCATCGGGGAGACCTTGCCGGCGCGGCGGGCCGGGAGGTAGGCCGCGAGTACGGTGACGACGACGCCGAGGACGATGCCGATCACCGGGGTGGTCCAGGCGACCGTCAGATCGTCCGTGGAGAGGTTCATGCCGGTCAGGCTCATGAGCTTCATCAGGCCGATCGCGATGCCGACGCCGGCGCCGACGCCGAGGAGCGAGCCGACCACGCCGAGGAGCAGGGCCTCCGCGAGAACCGACCGGTTGACCTGTTTGCGGCTGGAGCCGATGGCCCGCATCAGACCGATCTCACGGGTGCGCTGGGCGACCAGCATCGAGAAGGTGTTGATGATCAGGAAGATGCCGACGAGGAAGGCGATCCCGGCGAAGCCGAGCATCGCGTACTTCATCACGTCCAGGAAGCCGCCCACGTCCGCGGCGTTGGCGTCGGCGGTCTCCTTGGCGGTCTGCACCTTGTAGTCGGCGCCGATCGCGGCCACGACGTTGTTCTTCAGCTGCGCGTCGCTCAGCCCGGCCGCCGCCGTGACGTTCACGTTCGTGAAGACGTCCGGCCGGCCGACCAGTGCCTCCTGGGCGGTCCTGGTGTCCAGGTAGAAGATCGCGGCACCGGGGTTGGTGACCTGGAAGGCGGCGATGCCGGAGATCTTCGCGGTGTGCGTGCCGATCGCGCTGATCACGCCGATCTCGTCGCCGAGCTTGAGGTGATGCTTGTCGGCGGTGTCCTCGTCCACCATGATCTGGTCGGCGCCCTTGGGGGCCGCGCCCTCGGTGATCTTCATGGTGCGGGCGTCGTTGCCGTTCCAGCTGCCGACGATGGTGGGCGCGCCGCTGGACGGCGACAGGCTGTCCTTGTCGGCGTCGACGACCGTCACGGAGGTCGAGAAGACGGTCCCCTCCGCCGACTTCACCCCTTGCGCCTTGCGCACCTCGTCGAGCACCGAGGCCTGCATGACCGGCGGCTTGCCGTTCTCCGAGGTCGTCTCACCGGTGTCCGAGGCGCCCTTCGCGCTCACCGTCACATCGGAGGAGGTGGCGGCGAAGAGCTTGTCGAACGTCGTGTTCATCGTGTCGGTGAACACCAGCGTCCCGCACACGAACGCCACCGACAGCAGGACCGCCACGGCCGACAGGGCCATCCGTCCCTTGTGCGCGAAGAAGTTGCGCATCGAGGTCTTCATGACAGTCATGACGTACGCCCCCGCGCGTCGAAGTCCTTCATCCGGTCGAGGACGGTCTCGGCGGTCGGCTTGAACATCTCGTCGACGATCCGGCCGTCCGCGAGATACAGCACGCGGTCCGCGTAGGAGGCCGCCACCGGGTCGTGCGTGACCATGACGATGGTCTGGCCCAGGTCGTCCACCGAGCGGCGCAGGAAGCCCAGTACCTCGGCGCCCGCGCGCGAGTCGAGGTTTCCGGTCGGCTCGTCCCCGAAGATGATCTCCGGGCGGGCGGCGAGGGCCCTGGCCACGGCGACGCGCTGCTGCTGACCGCCCGAGAGCTGGGTGGGCCGGTGCTTGAGCCGGTCGCTGAGCCCGACGGTCTCCACGACCTGGTCCAGCCAGCCCTTGTCCGGCTTGCGGCCGGCGATGTCCATGGGCAGCGTGATGTTCTCTATCGCGTTCAGCGTGGGCAGCAGGTTGAACGCCTGGAAGATGAAGCCGATCCGGTCCCGGCGCAGCTTCGTGAGCTTCTTGTCCTTCAGCCCGGTGATCTCGGTCTCGTCGAGGTAAATCGCTCCCGACGTGACGGTGTCGAGGCCGGCGAGGCAGTGCATCAGGGTGGACTTGCCGGACCCCGAGGGGCCCATGATCGCGGTGAATTGGCCACGGGCGATGTCCACGTCGACGTGGTCGAGGGCGACGACGCGGGTCTCGCCGGACCCGTACGCCTTGACGACCTGCCGCGCCCGCGCGGCGACGGCCGTACGCCCTCCAGAGCCCTCGTGCCTGGGAATGGTCACAGCCGAAGTCACGGTAAGTCTCCTCAGTAGAAGGTCAGAAGCTGCAGTGCGAGATGCTGCGTAGCGAGAAACCGCGTTGCGAGAAGCTGCGTTGCGAGAAGCGCTACGCCGAAGAGTCTGTCGGCGGGAGGGGGTCCCGCGCGCTGGTGCTCGGGCCCGTCTTCCAGGGGGGTTAACCCCACCCCCCGCCGGTGTGCGTGCCGCCCCCCAGCGGCATAAAGCCAGGTTAAGGACCGACCTGGGCCGTTCTCCTCCTCCGACGGTACGAACCCTCCCCCAGCCGTAGTGCGGAGAGACCCCTAGGGGCCGTCCACCGTCGGGTGGACGCGCTCTCGGGGTTCCGTCCACCCTTCGACCCGGTCAGGCTGCACCCTCCCGCGACAATTCAGCAGGTGTCGCGCGAAGCGCGTCGTTGAGGGGTGGCGGTCGGGCGACGGGAGGGCCAAGTGGGAAGCTGTGTTCCGGCAGTTGGATGCAAGGGGCATGGAAAATACGGGGAGGGACATCCGTGGGGGACACCAGACCGGCGATACGCGAGACCGCGCAGCCGACGCGGACGCATCGGCGGGGAGCGGTCGTCGCCGCGCTCATGCTGGCCATGGCGCTGGCCGCGCTCGACTCCACCATCGTCTCCACGGCCGTCCCGCAGATCGTCGGCGACCTGGGCGGGTTCTCCGTCTTCTCCTGGCTGTTCTCCGGCTACCTGCTCGCCGTCACCGTCACCCTGCCGGTGTACGGCAAGCTCTCCGACACCTTCGGCCGCAAGCCGGTGCTGGTCGCCGGCGCCGTCCTGTTCCTGCTCGGCTCGCTGCTGTGCGCGCTCGCCTGGAACATGGGGGCGCTCATCGCGTTCCGCATCGTGCAGGGCCTGGGCGGCGGGGCGCTGCAGGGCACCGTGCAGACGCTCGCCGCCGACCTGTACCCGCTCAAGGAGCGCCCGAAGATCCAGGCGAAGCTGTCCACGGTGTGGGCGCTGTCCGCGGTCGCCGGGCCCGGGCTGGGCGGGGTGATGGCCGCCTACGCGGACTGGCGCTGGATCTTCCTCGTCAACCTGCCCATCGGGGCGGTCGCGTTGTGGCTGATCGTCCGTCATCTGCACGAGCCGCAAAGGGAGACACGGCAGACGCGGGAGCCACGGGAGACGCGGCAGAAATCGTCTCCACGCGCGCGTGTCGACTGGGCGGGCGCGCTGGCGGTGTTCGCGTGCGGCGGGGTGCTGTTGACCGCGCTGGTGCAGGGCGGGGTGGCCTGGCCGTGGCTGTCGGGACCCTCGCTCGCGCTGTTCGCCGCGGGCCTGGCGCTGGTCGGCCTCGTCGTCGTCATCGAACGCCGGGCCGCGGAGCCGATCATCCCCGGCTGGGTGTGGCGGCGCCGGACGATCGCCGCGGTCAACCTCGCGCTCGGCGCGCTGGGCCTGCTGATGGTGGCCCCGACGGTGTTCCTGCCGACCTACGCCCAGGCGGTGCTGGGTCTGGGGCCGGTGGCCGCCGGCTTCGTCCTGTCCGTGTGGACGCTGAGCTGGCCGCTCTCCGCCGCCCTCAGCCAGCACGTCTACCGGCGCATCGGCTTCCGCGACACCGCGCTGCTCGGCATCGGCACGGCGACGCTGATCCTGCTCGCGTTCCCGTTCCTTCCCTACCCCGGCCAGGCCTGGCAGCCGACCCTGCTGATGCTGCTGCTCGGCGCCGCGCTGGGCCTCTTCCAACTCCCGCTGCTCATCGGCGTGCAGTCGACGGTCGGCTGGTCGGAACGCGGGACGACGACCGCGTCCGTGCTGTTCTGCCGGCAGACCGGCCAGACGATCGGCGCGTCGGTGTTCGGCGCGGTCGCCAACGGCGTGCTGGCCGCCCGCCTGGGCGGCGCGGGCGACCTGGACTCGCTCGCCCGCGACCTGAACACCGGCGCCGCCACCGAGGCGACCCGCCACGCGGTCGCCGACGCCGTCCACGCGGTGTACCTGGGCGCGTCCTGCGCGGCAGCGGCGGCCTTCGCCCTACTCCTGACCCTGGCCCCCCGCCGCTTCCCGGTACAAACGGAGTAACCCGACGGGCCGACGGGAACGGCAGAGACACCGGGCACCGGGACCGCCGGGCCGGCAGAGAGGGCGGGGACCGGGACGTGGGCAGCGCCAGGACAACTGGGCCCACCAGGACCGCCAAGAGCACCGGGACCGCCAGAACGGCTGAGACCGCCGGGAGCACCGGATCGCCGGGCTGAAGCAGGACCGCCGGGATACCAGAACGGCCGGAACGGCCGGGGACCGCCGCGAGCACCGAGCCTGCCGGGATACCGAGCCACCGGGCCCGCC